>CALKRZ010000001.1 GCA_937989765.1 uncultured Clostridia bacterium
GGAGGGTATTATGGGACAAAACCAAAAAAATAACAAAAAAAAATCTCGTCAAGTACACATAGAGAAGTCACCTATAGAAATGTATTCCACAGAAAAGCATAGGGGAGCAAAACATACGGTAGATCATCCAGTCGTAGACAAGAATAAGACCAGAAAACACCCTATGAAAAAGAACTTGATAAATAGTAACATAAAAGAATTTGCAGGGCTTATCGCTGCAGTTATTTTGATAGTGGCAGTAGTGGCAGTGGGGATTCATCTAGCGACCCGGAAAAATGCCTATGCACTACAGCTTGGCGATCAACCACTGGGGATTATCAAAGAAGCCGCCGTGGCAGATGAGCTTTTTCGTACAGCAGTTACCCAGATCGAGCAGGAGATCGGCAATAAGATTCAGGTAAAAAAAGAACTGTCTGGGAACCCTGTTCATGCATCCAAAAATAAACTTGTTACCAAGGAATATATGATCACGCAGATTCGTCAAAATATTACATATACAGTAGAAGCCTATGCCCTACTGGTAGATGGAGTAGAGAAAGCAATTCTCCCTTCTATGGCGGAAGCCAATGCAGTATTAGATGAGGTACAACGGCAGTATATACCAGAAGGAACCGTAGTAGAAGAAAAGAATTTTGTAGAAAAGGTAGATATTAAGCCTAAATTTGTTGAACAAGGCGTGATGATCTCTCAAAAAGAAGCCATCAAGATACTCACAGTAGGCACGGAGCAGCAGAAGCAGTACAAAGTACAGGCAGGAGATAGCTTGTGGGGTATTTCTTCGAATGCAGATATGACACTAGATGAACTCCTAAAGGCAAATCCAGCGCTGACAGAAAAGAGCATTTTAAAGATTGGACAAGAGATCAATCTGATCGTACCCAAGCCACTACTTTCTGTGCAGACCAAAGAAAAAATCACCTATAAAGAAACAATCGAAAAACCAATAGAATATCGCAAAGATGAAAAACAATATAAAGACTATAAAAAGGTTATACAAAAAGGTAAACAGGGTGTAAAAGAAATCACGGCATATTTGCTTCGGACGAATGGTTACGAGGAAGGTGCCGAGATCCTATCCGAAAAGGTACTGGAAGAGCCAGTAACAGAGATCATCGTCGTAGGAACAAAGGCACTGCCAGCCAAACGAGCAACGGGGAGCTTTAGGAGACCTACAGGGGGACTCCTCACCTCGCGATACGGAAAAAGATGGGGTGCTATGCACTATGGGATTGACCTCGCATCACCTGTAGGGACACCGATCTTTGCGGCAGATGGCGGCAGAGTAGCTTTTGTTGGTTGGCAAGGAGGCTTTGGTAAGCTTGTGATCATTGATCACGGCAATGGCTTCTCCACGTACTATGGTCATGCCAGTCAGTTTTATGCCAAAGTGGGGCAAAAGGTGGCAAAAGGAGAAAAGATTGCGGCAGTAGGCAATACAGGACAGAGCACAGGGCCACATGTACACTTTGAGATCCGTAAAAATGGAACCCCTGTAAATCCACTACAATATCTAAAGTAATCTATAATAATCTAAAATCTTTATAAAACATGCGGTGGCGAGGCAACTAGATGTATCTGGAAATAACTGCAGCCAAAGAGCGCGTCCCACAGTGTCAACGAAACTTCCCCTTTGTACAAGCGCGATTTTGAAGGTATTGGAAGATATATCTAGTTGCCTCGCTACATGATTTTTTTATAAAGTTGCACTCAAAGCCTTGATGATCAGGGCTTTTTTCATTGGAAAGATTCATATGCATCGCTTACGCATAATACAATATATATAGATCTCTAATTATTTGGGATGGATGAGTAGGAGCGGTGCGTATGAAGATTATTATCTTGCAAAAGAAAAAGATATTCTTCTGGAATTTTGTGATCATCTTATTTTATCTGGCAGTGAATGTGAACAGTGTCAATGCCTGTAGGAAGGTAGCGTATGATATCGGGCGCACAGTAGTAGAAAATAAGATCGTAAACAGTCTTTATGATTTTAAAGTCAGTAGGAGTATGCATACGATCGTGTATTATACCGAAGAGGATAATCAGTTTGTAAAAATGATTCAGGATTGTATAGATATATACTACCCTATTTTATGCAAGGATTTTGATATAGATCTGGCGAGATATGAAAAGATAGGGAAGGTAAATGTAATACTGTATTCTTCAGAGGATTCTTTAAGAGAGTCCTTGGGCATGAAGAAGGGAGAAGTACCTATGGGGGTATATTACGGCAATACTGTACACATTTTATCACCTCGGATTTGGACTGGCGGTAAAACCTATGAAGAAATCAGAGAAAAATTTATGAGAGAGGGGCCTGTGGTTCACGAACTGACGCATTTGGTACTAGATCATAAGACGATGGGTAATTATCCTCTGTGGTTTACAGAGGGGGTCGCTTTATATTATGAGTATAAGCATACGGGTTTTGAATGGCGTAGGGATATGAAACAGCAGAGCAAAAATATTTGCATTGAAGCACTTCATAAAGAGTTTCATAGCTTGGATGAGAGGATATCTTATCGGAGAGCATTTGATTTGATCCACAGCCTAGTCAAAGTGCAGGGGGAAAAGAAACTACAGATGCTTATCGAACGACTGTCCAAAGGAGAGGCATTCCCTAAAGCATTTGAAAAAGAGTACGGGTTTTCTATGAAGAGTTTAGACGATTTCTGAGGGTTGGATCTTTGTTTTACTACATACTTTTTGGGAGATTCTAAGTTTTTATGTACTAAACTAAGTTTTTTTGGTAAAATGGAAAAGAAAAGAAATAAAAAGTGAGATCTGTAGATAAAGTTGAGGTGTACTATGGGAAAAAAAATATTAGTGGTCGATGATGAAAAGGCAATAGTAGATATATTGGTGTTTAACCTGAAAAAAGATGGATATGAAGTACTGGTAGCCTATGATGGAGAAGAGGCGCTACATATAGTTTTCGAAGAAGATCCAGATCTCGTGCTTTTAGACATTATGATGCCTAAGCTAGACGGGTTTCAAGTATGCCGCAAAATACGAGAAAAAATGAATACACCCATTATTATGCTTACAGCCAGAGCGGAGGAAGTAGATAAGGTGCTAGGGTTAGAGCTTGGGGCAGATGACTATGTCACAAAGCCCTTTGGAGTGAGGGAATTGATGGCAAGGGTGAAAGCGAACCTTCGGCGTACAGTACCCCAAGAAGAGTATGATATGGGGGATAAAAAAGAAAAAGAAAATACGCAGCGATTTGGAGAAATGGTGATTGACTCGGATAAATATGAAGTAAGAAAGCGCGGAGCAGTAGTAGAACTGACATTACGGGAGTTCGAACTCATGAAGTTTTTGGCATCCCAAAAATCTCAAATCTTTTCTAGAGAAGCACTGCTAGGGAAAGTATGGGGATATGAATATTATGGGGATGTACGGACTGTAGATGTAACGATCCGCCGCCTCCGAGAAAAGATTGAGGATGAACCGGGCAAGCCTTTATATATTTTGACCAAGCGGGGTGTAGGTTACTACTTTAATGGATAAAAGAGGGACATCATGAAAAGTATTCAATGGAAGCTTGTGGCTATTTATTTAACGCTGGTTTTTTTAGTTATGTTGGTGAGTGGTACGATTATTGTAGTTCGTACAGCCCAAAATGACTATGATCGGGTAAGACGAGAGTTGCAAGTAGTCGTAAACCGTATTCAAAAAGATGGAATCGTGATGGAAAAAAATAATGAACATAAGAAAGTAAGTTTAGCGGAGGATATGAAAAATATCCCAGGGCTCTCCGGTTATCAAATCTATGTACTTGATCATATGGGGAATGTATGGGACTCTACTGTAGCAACAGGCGATCAAGTAAAGTCATTTAGAGACCATATTGTCATACAGGCAGGGATCGGACAGGCGGCCTATGACAGACCCAGGAGAAAGTGGGATGGGGTAGGCCAGATTCGAAGAATGCTCAGTTATGCCTATCCAGTCATCAATGAAGGAGATCAGGTAGAGTATATCATTTATGTGAGCACAGATATTGAGCGGATTCAGACCAATTTGCGGGATACCATAGAAATTATTTTGATGGCGTCGCTATTGGCTTTGATCTTTACCTGTGCCATAGGGTATGGATTTGCCACCACGCTCACAGAACCTATTGCTACGCTGACCAGTAAAGCAAAACAAATGGCCCAAGGAAAATTAGAGCAACAAATTGTAGTAAAATCGAATGATGAAATCGGACAACTTACAGAAACTTTTAATTATATGGCAGCAGAGCTTCATCAGACATTATCCACGATATCAAGTGAAAAAAACAAACTAGAGACAGTGCTTGCGCATATGGCAGATGGAATATTGGCGTTTGATGCAGAAGGCAGACTCATTCATGCCAATCCTTCTGCGCATCAAATACTAGGACTTGGTGAATTGTCTGGTGATTTTCACAGTTTATTCCAGAAGCTTGATATAGAACTAGAATTTTCACGGTTTTTCACAGAAGATGCGATAATCATCAAACAGCATATTCTAGTTATCGGCAAAAAGTATATCAATGCTCATTTTGCGCTCTATCAAAATGAGCATAAAAAGACAGAAGGTATGATCGTGGTGCTCCAAGATGTGACGGAGCAGAAAAAGCTAGAGGATATGCGAAAAGAGTTTGTGGCAAATGTATCTCATGAGCTAAGAACTCCTTTGACGACAGTTAAAAGTTATGCAGAAACATTATTAGAGGGTGCTTTGAATGAGCCAGATCTAGCCCTGCAATTTTTACAGGTGATCAATCATGAGGCAGATCGAATGACAGTACTCGTTCAGGATCTATTGCAGCTCTCTAGGCTTGACAATCAGCAGATTCAGTTTCATATGCAATCTGTACACCTACATCGGTTTTTGGAGGATATCGTTTCCAAACATCGTATTCACGCAGACAAAAAGAGTCAGACGGTGTCCTATGTGCCACCCAGCAGTTTAGTAAAGGTAATGATAGATCCTGATCGGATTACCCAAGTGATGAGCAATGTGCTAAGCAATGCAGTGAAGTATAGCTTAGAGGCGGCGCATATAGAAGTTCGGGTTGAATTACCACCTGTTGGAGAACTCCCACTTGTGGGAGAACTCCCACAGGTGGGAGAACAACCTTTGAACGAACGCTATATAAAAGTCGTGGTAGAGGATACAGGAATGGGTATTCCAGAAGAGGATCTGCCTAGGATCTTTGAACGCTTTTATCGAGTGGATAAAGCTAGATCCAGAGCTATGGGGGGGACGGGCCTGGGTCTTGCTATAGCCCGCGAGATCATGGAACTCCACGGAGGAAGTATTACAGTCAAGAGTATCTATGGAAAAGGTACGGTGATTACCCTGTGGTTTCCTGTTTTTACAGGGGAGCAAAAGCAAGATGAAATACTCGATATTTCTATAGAAGCAGTGGTGTAAATGTAATTCAAACGTAAGTCGATTGTAACATGATTGTAATATTTTTCTTGTATAATAGAGATACTAAAGTATATAATGAGTAAAACAAAAGTGAGTGACGTTTTTGAGAAAGGAGGAATTACTATGAAGAAATGCTTTTATATAGGAATTATATTTTTTGTGGTTGCAGTATGCCCATCTATTGTATATGCTAATTCCACCTTGCCGGTAGAGATGGGCAGCCGAAATACTCTGATGGGTGCGACTCAAAACAAAGAAGAAAGAGAGATAAAGTCTCTTGGACCTAAAGCGGAAAAAGATAAAAAGGAATTAGAGAAAAAAGAGGTTGAAAGAGAAAGAATTGAAAAAGAAAAAGTTGAAAAAGAAAGAATTGAAAAAGAAAAAAACGAAAAATCTAAACAAGAAAGAATAGAAGAAACGGTCATCATAAACTTCTTAAATATCGTAAGCGGTTTGACTAAAGAGATAGATTCTACATTTGATACAGGAAGAACTATTTCAGGGATGACTACTTCAGGTACTGAAGTAACGATATATGTATATAAATCACAAGACAATAAAGAAAATTCTACTTCTTTAGTGGTAGGTGGTTCAGGGATCTTTCAACAAAACATTGAATTAGGTACAGGAGAAAATGTGATTCGTATTGTGGCAAAAAAAGAAAATAGTCAAACGATTGAGCGATCTTTTACTGTTCGTCGTAAAGAAATTAAAATCAAGTTAGAATTAGAATCGGGAATTGTTCTGCCAGGGGAGGGAGTTATGAATCCCTCCGTACCTACTGGTATGATCAAGACTCTCCCATTAAAATAAGTCAATGGTGAGAAATATGAATACATCAAGAGTTAAAACATATTTGATTGTAGTATTAATGTGCTGTAGTATGTATCAAACAGGACAGTTATGGTTTGATGAAGTATCAGACCATAACTTTTTTTATACTGTTTTCGTAGATTCTTTTTTTTCTAAACCAGTATATAGTGAAACTGAAGATATGTATGTGTCAAAGCCTAAGCGAGTAATGACGATCAAAAACTTTGGAAATAAACAATATGTGGACTTGGGCTCTTTTTGGCAGGGAGAAGAACTGCGCGCAAAAGCAGAACAAGGTATAAAACAGGTTCTTCATAAAGGACAATATATGGAAACTGTGCATTTAGACTGGCGTGTGATACTCAGTCAAAAAGCCATCGTATACCAGTATGGAATGGCAGTTGATATGAAAGCCTTTGCCAAGGAGTTTGAAGAAAATCCTAGAAAAATAGAAGATAAGATCAAAGAATTTGACCAAATTGTTTTGATTCCTTCCCAGAATGTGACCAAAGAGCTACAGTGTTATTTTATAGATGAAAAGAATAATCAAGCGCATCGGGTTATGATCAAAAATGCCCGTATTACTAAAGAATTATACGAAAAAATGGATGCAATACAAAAGAATAAGGGTATAGAAGATATTATTTTATACAGTTCTACTAAACAGAATAATCTAGATATATTTCATAAAAATATATTTTTACCAGATTTACATACAAGACCCTATATATATAAAGCAGTTGGGATTAAAGATCCCTTTATCAAAGATGGAGAACTGGATAAACAGTCTTTAGAGGATTTCGTAGATCCGTTTTTTGACAACCCTAGAGCCAAATGGTCAGGGAAAGATGCGGAAGGCAATTCTGTTTTTGCAGATGAATATACCATCATCAAGTATTATGCTACGGGCGTGGTGGAATACGATAATTATAGTATGAAGCAGGAACGGGCATATGGATCTCAGGATGAAGCCTATGGGGTTGTCCAAAGGTTTCTCAAAAACGATGTATTTGTAGGGGATCAATTTTATCTTGCGCAAGCCAAGCAAGAAAATGATGGATGGCAGTTTTACTTTAATTTTTATATGGGAGAGTTTCCTTATATGATATCCGATGTATTGGCAAAAGAGGTAGGAATGGATCATGGACATGTGCTAGAGGTTTTTGTGCAGGGGAACCAAGTAAAACATTTTAAGCATTTTGTACGAACTACAGAAATGCTCTATACTGTACCAAAGACTGCAGAGGTAGATTTCTTTTCGGCGTTAGATGCAGTGATTGCCAGAGAATTTCCTCAAGGTGTTGCTGAAATAAAGGTACAAGATACGTATCTTGCATATTACCAAGACCATTTATTGAAGTCTCCACAGCTCATGTGGATGATTAGGATGGAGGATGGTTGGTATGGAGAATCAGCTGTTCGGTAAAAGGAATGAGGCTTTGCTATGAATTGGTCAAAGGCAAAAAATATAGCGATATTTATATTTATACTGATAAATATCATATTGGCTTTAATGAACCATCTAAAGATGCAACGGGTGTATAGTGTATCTGCTGTACAGGAGAGTGCCATCATGAAAGTTCTCGCAGAGCATAATATCATGCTGTATGATATTATGCCCCAAAGTTTTGTCCCTATGAGTAAACTTATCGTACTTCCAGCTGGAGAAATCAATGTAGAAGAACTGGCTCATAGGGTATTTGGTTCAGGCACAGGGCTTCAAAAATTATCCCAAAAGGAAATCATTACGCTGCAGAAAGACCATGAAACACTTCGAATAAATCATCAAACGGGAAAAATTATTTATATCAATGAAAAGGGTTTATATCCTTTGGATGGGTGGAGTAAAGAAGAGGCTCAAAAATCAGCGGATCATTTTGTCCGACAGATCGGATATAATTTCCCGAAAATGAAGCTGGATGCCATACGGGAAGACAAAGGACATTTTTTACTAGAGTATCATGAAGTATATAAGGGTGAGGTGCTGTTTAATAGTTATATCAAACTAAAGCTTACCCCCAAAGGGATTATAGAAGCAAGGGTGTATAGAAGTAAGCCCCAATATTTTACAGACCATCCTCGGGAAATCTGTTCTGGAGATGAAGCTTTATTTACGTTTGTTCATGCTATGAAAGCCAAGGGTGTACGGGAATCCATAAAAATCGAATCTATGGATTTGGGATATGATCTAGAAGAAGCAGAGCAGCTTTATGTAGGAGGCAAAGCAGTTCCACATTATCGTATTATTGTAGCTGGAGAGGAAAAACCCTATTTGATCAATGCATATACCAATGAGATAAAATAGGCATATCGACCCGATATGTCTATTTTCTATAGAAACTACTTTAATATTATAGGTATAGATGCTATAATAAAATAAACTATGCCTAAGGCTAGGTTAAAAATAATTATACGGTGACGAAGAGGTGCAAGGATGGATAAATTAGTAATACAGGGAGGACGTAGACTTTGCGGCGAAGTGAGTATTAGTGGAGCCAAGAATGCTGCTGTAGCGATAATCCCAGCTGCTATTTTAGCAGACGACGTATGTATAATAGAAAATTTGCCATATATAGAAGATGTCATCAGTTTAGTAGACACCCTCAATCAGATGGGTGTAAAAAGTGAGTTTGTGGATAAAAACACGCTTAGAATTGATAGCAGAAATATTCAAAACTTTTGTGCGACGTATGAGGCGACTCGTAACATTCGTGCATCTTATTATCTTTTGGGGGCACTTTTGGGTCGTTTTGGACAAGCAGAAGTATCTATGCCAGGAGGGTGTAATTTTGGCACTCGTCCTATTGACCAACATATTAAAGGTTTTGAAGCATTAGGAGCAGAAGTGACTGTAGAGCACGGCATGGTTCGGGCCACAGGGCATTTGACAGGAACACAGATCTATTTAGATGTGGTTAGTGTAGGGGCTACCATCAATATCATGCTGGCAGCAGTACTGGCAGAGGGAGTTACCGTGATCGAAAATGCGGCAAAAGAGCCTCATATTGTAGATACAGCCAACTTCTTAAACAGTATGGGTGCGAAAGTAAAAGGAGCAGGCACGGATGTAATTCGTGTCGTGGGGGTACCAAAGCTTCATGGTTCTAGTTATATGATCATTCCAGATCAGATTGAGGCAGGCACATATATGGTTGCGGCTGCGATTACTGGAGGGGATGTCGTAGTTCGCAATATTATCCCGAAGCATATGGAGTCTATGACAGCCAAGCTCATCGAAATGCATGTAGATATTACAGAAGAAGATGATGCGATCCGAGTGTGTGCTAGTAGACCTCTCCAAGCGGTGAACCTAAAGACGCAAGTATACCCAGGATTTCCTACAGATCTGCAGCCTCAGATGACAGTCCTACTAAGCACTGCCAAAGGCACTAGCATTTTGACAGAAAATGTATGGGAAAACCGATTTCAATATATTGATGAATTGAAGCGTCTGGGTGCGAACATACAAGTGGAGGGACGAATTGCAATCATTGAAGGAGCAGAACGTCTTACGGGTGCAGAAGTCAGTTCCACCGATCTTCGGGCAGGGGCGGCATTGATCTTGGGAGGTCTAGTCGCACAAGGACAAACAGTCATTAACAATGTGCGGTTTATAGACCGAGGCTATGAAGATATAGAATATAAATTATCAGCATTGGGTGCTGATATTTGTCGTATCAAAGCCTAAGGCATCTTCAAAAAACTTTGCATCCCTAATAGAGAGGAGTCGTTCCCCATGGCATTACGATTTTGTACCATCGCCAGTGGTAGTAGTGGTAATAGTATATATATTGGCACGGCACATGCTCATATACTGGTAGATGCAGGGTTGAGCGGCAAACGTATTCAACAAGGACTCCAAAGTGTGCAATTGACAGGACAGCAGCTAGACGGGATTTTTATTACGCATGAGCATAGCGATCATATCAGAGGGGCAGGCATCCTGTCTAGACGATTTGATATTCCGATCTATGCTACCCCAGGGACATGGTTGGGTATGAAGGACAAACTCGGAGAGATCGCTCCTCACAATCAAAATCATGTAGAAAAAGAACAGGATTGTATCATAAAGGATCTGTGTATCCATCCATATGAAATTCCGCATGATGCCAATGAGCCGGTAGGATATACTATTTGTACAGACCAACACAAAATATCTATTGCCACAGATTTGGGGCATATTACCGAGATAGTAAAGCGTACTATTAAGGATTCAGATATACTGCTGCTAGAGTCCAATCATGATGTGGATATGGTCAAAGTGGGGAGGTACCCATATTATCTGAAACAGCGCATCTTGGGATCTATGGGACATCTTTCCAATGAAAGTGCGGGAGAACTTCTGGTAGAACTTATATCGGGTCGTCTTAAGCATGTATTCTTGGGTCATCTTAGTGAGGAAAACAACTTTCCAGAATTAGCGTACCAAACTGTCATCAATATCCTAGAGCAAAACCATATTAAAGTAGGTACCCATCTACAGATGGGCATGGCTCTCCGCCATGAACCTAGTCCAGTAGTAGCACTAGCATAATTATGACTTGTCGTTCTTTGTGAAAGAGAAACATACAAGATCCTCTATATTTTCATATAGGGGATCTTGTATGTTTCTCTTTCCTTCATTTTATACCTATTGACTAACCCAATGAGTAGGCTGAAAGTGATCTGTATATATGCCATATACACCATATTCTTGTAGTGTTTCATAGGTAGTAAGGCTGTTCACTGTATGAACAAATGTAGGTGTATTGACTTCTAACAAGCGCTTTGGCAAGGGAGATTGCCCACGATCTATGGGCATAGTAATGGCAAAGAGGGGAGAGGTACGGGCAAAATCTACCACTTCTTGATCTGACACATTCAATCGGTATAAGGTGAGGATCATATGTTCATACCCTAAGTCAGAGGCTTCCTGATGCTCAGCAAAAGAATAAATCTGGGGGATCAATTGAGGTACCATAGAAGGATGATGTTCTTTGATCCATTGGAGCATTTTGATATTTTCATTTTTGATATCTGTTACGATGAATGCATCCTTATGGGCAGAAAGCCATTTTTGTAGATCCTGAGTATCTAGTAGGGTTAGATTTTGAAAAGTCTTTTGCGTCTTAAACTGTGTATGAGTATAGACTGTAGGATGATCCATAAAGAGTCTCTTGACCATAGGGCTCCAATCATGAATGAGTACAGGTACTTCGTCCTTTGTCCATTCAAAGTCCAACTCTATAAGGCGAAACCCATTTTGATAGGCTTGGTTCAGGGCTTCTAGAGAATTGGTATAAGCAAATCCATAGATAGCCCCCCCGGCATGGGCTACGAGAGGTTGTAGAACTGGTTTTGCGGTAGGGGTACTCGTAGGATAGACGATCATAAACCCAATAAAGCATATAATCAATAGCATACAGAGCTGTAGTATTTTCTTTTTCATTATAATTCTCCTCTATGAGTAGATATGAGTCAGTAAAAGTTATATCTATATAGTATAGAGGTATTACGAGCGGGATTCAATAGTTTTTATACAAGGATCATAAGCGTAAACTTAAGCCATTACTTGGAAGTTTTCGCTCAAGGAGATATTTCATTTTCATAGCGTTCTAGTCGCTTGGGTTATAGATGCCCTGAGTGAACACGAATTATCTTTATTGCGAGTAAGCTGATGGATAGCACCATATCGTCCACAACGGCTACCGAAGTTCGCTTCGTTCTAGTACATAGCAAGAAGCTCCACGAACTCTATTCAAATTGAAATATCTCCTTTCGCTTAGGCTATCTGCCATATTATGGCTTAAGTTTACGCTTATGATACAAGGATGTAAATCTGCAGATATTGATATATGAGATCAGATCGGTTACAATGATGTGGAAAAAAGATTCTAAAAAGAAAGGGTACAACAGGTGACACATCATGAAGCGAGATCATTTTCACACGATATATAGTTGGATTGGGATTTTTAGCATTATAACGATTGTAAAACAATATATAGTTCAAGCACTGCTTGGGATGCCATTTATGGATATTCCGTATTGGTTGATCAATGTAGTGATTGTGATAGGGATATTTACGCTAGCCAGTAGTGTTCTATCTCTGAAACAGTATCGACAAGGCTTGTTTTGTGTATATATATTTTTGACGATTTTGATGTACGGCGATCTGATTCATTATCGCCATTTTCGGACGCCCATACCTATCCATTCTATGGGTTCAGCAGGTCAAGTAGCGGCAGTAGGCGGAAGTGTGTGGGTACTTTTATCGTATATTGATATAGTATTGTTTGTGGACTTGATCATTTTGGGTATTTACTTATATAGATCCAAGCGTAAGAGCGAAGAGATTTATTACAAAAGAAGGTTGTTTTATGGGATTGCAGGCATAGGCATTTTTTGCTTAGTACTCTTGATCAATACAGGGATGATGAAAGAAGGCGTGTATACCGCAGAGCGGCTCGGGATGATCTATTATCATTTTGTAGATATACAGATGTGGGTGACAGGCGGAGAAAGTCAAGTAGAGGATTGGGAACCTAAAGATCAAAAAACAAGGCTGCCTGTGGGACAGAGAGCGTATTTTGGAGCTGCCAAGGGACGAAATTTGATCGTGATCCAAGTGGAATCGATGCAGAATTTTGTGCTGAATCGGGAAATAGAAGGGCAGTCCATTACCCCAGTGATGAATGAGTTGATCAGTCAAGATACCTTGTACTTTGATAGATATTATCAACAACTCGGCAGAGGCAATACTTCTGATGCAGAATTTGTTACGCACAACAGTCTATACCCTTCTATGGGTACGTATACGTATAAACAATATGAAGAACATGATTTTTATCCCCTGCCAAGGATGCTACAGGAGCAGGGGTACAGTACGATCGCATTTCATGGAAATGATCCTGATTTTTGGAATCGAAGAGCTATGTATAAAAAACAGGGATTCGACACGTTTATTAGTGATCAACAAATGGTGAACGATGAAGTGATCGGGATCGGGATCAGCGATGGATCTGTATTTCGTCAGTCTATACCTTATTTACAAGGATTGTCTCAGCCTTTTTATAGTTTTTATGTCACCTTGACCAGTCATACGCCTTTTATCATGCCCAAAGAACTGCAAGGGCTTTCGTGTAAAGGAGAACTCAAGGGCACTTTTCTAGAAAACTATCTACAATCTATTCATTATTATGATCAAGTCCTAGGAGAGTTTTTAGAAAGTCTCAAAAAACAAGGACTGTATGAAAACTCCATCATTGTGATCTATGGGGATCATTTTGGCGTGGATATTCGCAAGAAAGAAATCAGACAAATGATGAGTGAGTTTTTAGAAAAGCCCTACGACTTTGATGAATTTATGAATGTCGGTCTTTTGATTCATATACCTGGTTTGGGCAAAGCAGAAACACGTTCAATAGCGGGAGGGCAGATAGATTTTTATCCTACGATGCTGAATCTTTTAGGTGTAGAACAGACGAAGGGTTATCTTTTTGGGCAAGATTTACTCAATGCATCAAAAGGGTTCGCAGCCAGTCAGACCTATATGATCAAAGGTTCCTTTATCGATGATGAAAAGGTATTCGAGATGTCTAGGGACGGGAAATATGAAAATAGTCGAGCGTACTATATACACAACGGAGAACAGGTGCCACTAGAAAAATGTCGAGAAGGGTATGAGAGGGCACTGCAGGACATTAATCGATCCAACTATATACTTCATAATAATCTGATGCTCGCAGCACAAGAAAAAAGTCCTACAAACTCCAGCCATTTTAGTGATATACGAAATCAGTGGGCCGAAGAGATGATCAACACCCTACATGAAGACGGTATCCTCGTACCGACTATGGATGGGCTCTGTAAGCCCGAAGAACCCATCTCTCGTGCAGAGTGGATCACCATGATGGGTAGGATGTATGATTGGGTCCAACAAGAAGGACAAGAATATCGAGATCTAAATAAAGAATATGCAAAACCCTATATCCGAGTGGCACTAGAAAGAGGCATAGTACCCCAAGACATTGATCTTGAAGAACCGATCGTCTATGACGAAGCCTTGCAGTGGCTTATGCAGGTAGAAGCAGTGCGTATAAACCGCAAAGACATTCCCACAGATAGAGTTTTATTACGAGGAGAAGCAGTAGAAATCCTCTATATTCAAAAATATAACGATCCCATAGATAGAGGGATGGATAGATAGGTAATGCATCAGTAGGATTCTAAAACAGTAACTAGTGGTAAGGCAAATATATTAATCTGGAAATAACTGCAACAAAGGAGCGCGTCCTAGATTACAACAAAAATTCCCCCTTGTACAAGCGCGATTTTGCAGTTAGGCAACTGAAAATAAATAACTGGTCAAAGATGCTGAGGATATTTTGTGTCAGACAAGGAAGCAGGTTCCGTTGCTAGTGGGGCTATCATCGGGTTCTGCTGACGCAGTATGACGCAAAATAGACCAGCAGATTGACTAGTTATTTATTTTCAGTTGCCTTATTGGAAGATTAATATATTTGCCTTACCACAGCTCTTTCCTTTGGATAATACAAAAGCACATGGGTGCAAGACTTCACCCCCATGTGCTGTAAATTTCATCAAACTGTCGATGATATGCCTTAAATATTTCATAGACACTTGGATCAAAATGAGACGGAATCACACGACCATCGCCATTGACGATAATATCATATGTTTTTGCATGGTCAAAAGCAGGTTTATAACAGCGTGCGGTGCGAAGGGCATCGTAGATATCAGCCATAGTAACAATTCGAGCAGAGAGGGGAATTTCCTCTCCTCTTTTTCTGTGAGGATATCCTGTGCCGTCAAACCGTTCATGGTGATAGAGGGCTATATCTGTCGCCATCTCCAGATGCGGCGATCCCCCGATGATCAAAGCACCATAGGTAGTATGCTGCTGCATAAAGGTAAATTCTTCATCGGTTAACTTTCCAGGTTTGCATAATATATCTTTGGGGATATGTACTTTTCCTACATCGTGCATTTGTGCAGAAATATAAATCGTATCAATATACTTTTTGTCCATCCCGAGGTGCTCGCTGATCAGTTTAGAAAACTCATTGACCCGTTTGATATGATGACCTGTATTATCATCATTGGCTTCTGCGGCTCTCGCCAAGGCATCCATGGTATAGATGAAGGAATCCTGTACTTGGGTGATTTGATGGTAGATGTTTTCCATCAGGTTATAACTAATACATAAACCTTTGATAATATCTGCATCAAAGCTGGTTACATGTCTTTCATAGTTGATAGCGATAATAGCTGTATCTGTGGTAGTATAGCCTGTAAAATTACGGATGAACCCCAACTCTGTGGTTACTTCTTTGGTAAAAAAAGCATGATAATCCCCTATATCAGAGATTTCTTGTTCTCCACAGTTCCTATAAAACTCGCTTTGCGCAGTAGTTTGTAGAGGGAGGCTATCCCCGCGACTTAATAAAATAGGAGCACACTTTTTTCGAACGGCATCTCCCCCAAAAGAATAAATCTGTCCAAACGTATCCATCCCTTGTTTATAGACAATCAGTATAGAAGACGGTTTGTTGGATAAGAATCGATTAGATGCAAATACATATTCTAGTAACTCAAGCAAGGAATCTTTATAGTTAGAAAATTCACTTCCAATATACTTTCTGAGGATTTGATCGGTTTGGCTGTTGATGGAATCAATGGCACTGTAACATTCCACCACATGATCATATTTTGCTTTGAAATCTAGAGATTTTTTGGTAATGCTTAATAAACTATAAGAAAGCATACCTTTGTGGAGTAAGATTTCTCCATGCAAAAGAGTGGCTGTGTGAGCATCATAGGGTTTGGAAAATATATAAAGTATAGGCAGATAATCACTGACCTGTATAGAGTCTAATACATCGAGTACAGAAGATTGATAATCATCTAGATCGATAATGAGCAATTTTGCATTCAGTTTATATATAGTAAGCATGAGCTTATTAGAAGTAGCTTGCTGTATCACACAGCGTAATGGACTAAGACAAGTTGTAATGTCTGCTAGTGCTTCTGTGCTTTTAGAAAGCAGTAGAATAGTTTGGTGTTCCACATTGTGCCTCCTTTGCATCTTTTTTATAGGATACTGTGACAAGTATATGTATTCAAAGTAGGATAGTATATTGGTTATTATAGCATAAAATCATAAGATAAACTATAGCTCTACATACTTTTTAGATGTATATATCTAAGATATACAGAGGGCTGTATATGAAAAAAGTGTACTCGTGGAGAGTACACTTTTTGGTCTAATAAAATTTCTTTCGGTCTACATAATCATATATATCTACCAAGGCTTCCCCGAACCGTTGGAAGTGTACGACTTCACGTTCGCGCAGGAAACGAAGAGAATCTTTGACGCCTGGGTCATCAGATAGATTAATTAGATGTTCATAGGTAGTGCGGGCTTTTTGTTCAGCCGCCATATCTTCATGAAGATCTGTGATCGGGTCTCCCATGCCTTGAATATAAGCAGCAGTCCATGGAACACCGTTAGAGTCAGTATAAAAAAGAGCTCGATCGTGTTGTGCATAATGGCCGCCTAGACCAGCTTCTTTTAATTCATCGAGGGTTGCATCTTTAAGCAGTTGATATACCATTGTAGCGATGATTTCTAGATGTGCCAATTCCTCAGTACCGATATCCGTAAGTAGGGCCTTGGCTTTGCCTGTGGGCATCGTGTACCGCTGATTAAGATAGCGAAGAGCAGCACTTAATTCTCCGTCAGGACCTCCGTATTGTGTGATCAAAAACTTTGCCATCTGGACATTTTTATTGCATACTTTAACAGGATATTGTAATTTCTTTTCATACACCCACATGTAAATACCTCCTATTGATCTATATTTCCCATGGCCAGGGTCCGCATACCCACTGCCAAGGATATTGACTGGGTGCATATCCAAAATGGGTAAGTGGACCAAATTTTACTTCATATGCTCTCCGCAGTTGGATGAGTTGTTGTGTATACATATTATAGTCAGCTAATGCTTTTTGATGGCGTGGATAATTATCCAAAAACAATCCGAGATCTACAGCTGCAAACTGCAGTTCTTGAATCGCCTTCATTAAACTTTCGCGGGTCATTAATTCATGCATATAACATCCTCCTCGCTAGCCGCTCTACTGCTTTCCATATAAGGATAGTAAAGATTTGGGAAAATAGTTCCTTTGCGTAATCCCTCTGGCAGTGGGTATAGTGCTGTATAAGGTTGGGCAGGTATATAGGCTCTAGCAAGTCGCATACAAGTCATAGTGGTGGAAACAGGAACCGTTTCAGGCATTTCCATAGGATAACCGTAGTTCACAACGTTCACTCCTTTTTGGTTACTTCCATATCATCATATACAGGGACAAAAAGTTTGGTGAAGGAAGAAAAATGCAAAGATGTTCAAGTAGATGATCTTTTTTGGTATAATAGATAAAAAGGAGTGGATATCTATGGTTAAACATATTGTAATGTGGAGATTGAAAGAAGAGCGGCAAGCAGAAAAGCAAGAGATTGCGCTACAGGCGCAGAAGGTTTTGGTGGAGCTACAAGATAAAATTTCGGTGTTGAACAGGATAGAAGTAGGAATTAATTATAATCCATCAGAGTCGGCTTATGACATTGTACTATATTCAGAATTTGACTCTAAAGAGGATTTGGAGATCTATCAAAAGCACCCCGCACATGTAGAGGTAGCTGTATTTATTGGACAAATCACGCAAAGTCGTGCAGTGGTAGACTATGAGCTGTAGAAGAGCAATGCCATCAGGCTGTAGATAGAAGGCTGCATAATAACCAGGACGTAACGAAAACGATTTCGATTAATAGGTATAAGAAAGATAAGTATAGGTTATTTTTATATCATGAAAGAGGAAGGAAGAATCGTAAAAGAGGAGTAAAGAAACTTTGTTTATACTATAAGAATAGACTGTAGGGGTGAAGCCATCCTATACAGTCTATTCTTTATATTTTTTGTCATATAAAGTTATTGTGTAATGGTAGATAAATATAAGGTTTCGGAAGTTTTCGCGAAATACAATTGAAAAATAATCGATGATGGTATATAATAAAAGTATATTATACCAAGGAGGTCATTGGCCGTGAAATTAAAAGCTGCATTATTCGACATGGACGGTGTATTAACTGATACTGTGCCTCTGCACTATAAAGCATGGCATAGAATGTTTACTGGGCAGGGATATGAATTTGATTTTGATATTTACAAAGCTAAAGTAGATGGGAAACCTCGTATGACGGGGATTCGAAGTGTAGCTGTAGATGTTTCGGATGAACAACTGGATCGTATGGCAGATGAAAAACAACAATATTTTCTTGACTTTGTGGAGAATGAACCTCCAGAGAAATTTTCGGATGCAGTGCAGCTTATTCAAGAAATGAAACAAAGAGGGCTAAAAATAGCAGTAGCTTCTTCTAGTAAAAACACTGTCCAGATTTTAAATAAGCTTGGCATATACGATATGTTTGACGCTGTAGTAACAGGAAATGACATTAAGAAGGGCAAGCCTGATCCAGAGATTTTTCTCACAGCAGCAGAAAGAATGGGTATAGAGCCTATACACTGCGTTGTGTTTGAAGATGCGATTGAAGGAGTAAAAGCAGGTGTGGCAGCAGGCATGTTGACCATTGGGGTGTGTCGTCATGGAAACAGGGATGAATTATCCCATGCAGATATTCGAGTAGAAAAATTAGATGAACTTACAGTAGATCATTTGAATGAAAAACTAGAGGCATATCATAAAGCATGAAAGCAAACGGAGGAGGAACTTTTAATGAAATTATCAGCACAGCAGTGGCTTATTACCCAAGAAGAGTTTTTGATATCTAGTGCCCAAGAAACAAATTTTACCATGGCAAATGGATATATTGGCATTCGAGGAACCCATGAAGAAATGCTCCCAGGAGAAGTATTAGGGACTTTTGTAGCAGGACTATACGATCAGTCAGAAGCACAGGTCTCTGAGTTTGTTAATATTCCGTATTTTTGGGGGCTTCGCATATATATCAATAGACAATATCTAGACCCTACTGTATGCAAAGTACTAGAGTATAAAAGAGTACTGGATATGAAACAGGGGCTTTTATATAAATTCATCAGAGTAAAAGACAAGCAAGGTCGTATTACTAAAATCGAAGGGTATCGCTTTGTGAGTATTGCAGATCGCAATCTATGCCCTATGACATATACAGTCACACCAGAAAATTATGATGCTATTTTAAATATAGAAAGCATTATGAATGGTGTAGTATGTAATACAGAAGCAGATCCTAAAGAAAGAGTAAAGCACTTTGTCATAAGCAAAATGACAGATGATAAAGATGGGATCTATATAGAAGCAGCTACACGAGAAAAAGACTATAAAATAGGTATTGCTTCTAGCCTTCAAGTACTTCATGAAGGTAAAAATGCAGGCTTTAATCGATATGCAAGAATCTTGGGAGAAGTAATGACAGAAAACATCGAAGTACAGGTGACGCAAGGAAGTACCTATACGATAAATAAATATACTGCTTTGGTATCTTCTAGAGAAACAGCAAAAGATAATGTGAGACCTAAGGCAAAGGCGTTATTAGATGGATCTATTGAGCTAGGGATAGAAGTACTGCTTAACAAGCATGTACAAGCTTTAGATCAGCTTTGGAACGTGACAGATATCAAGATTGTGGGGGATGAACAGGCTGATGTGAGTCTGCGGTTTAATTTATTCCACTTGATGAGCTGTGCCAATGAAGACGATGAAAGAGTGAGTATTGGAGCCAAAGGGATTCATGGAGAAGGGTATAAAGGTCATGTATTTTGGGATACAGAAATTTTCATGCTGCCTTTTTTCATCTACAGTAATCCTAAAGCGGCTAAAACGCTACTCATGTATCGATATCATCTCTTGGATGCAGCACGTGACAATGCCAAAAAAAATGGATATAAAGGAGCACAGTATCCATGGGAATCAGCAGATACAGGGGTAGAAGAAACGCCAAGATGGGGCGTAGATTATGTAGGTAATCCTGTACGAATCTGGACAGGAGATATCGAATATCATATTACAGCAGATATTGCATTTGCGATCAGAGAATATATCAGAGCAACAGATGATATGGAGTTTTTTCTTCGCTATGGGGCTGAAATGTTTTTAGAAACAGCACGTTTTTGGGTCTACAGGGGAGAATACAATAAAGAGATGGATCGCTATGAAATTAATGATGTGATTGGCCCAGATGAATTCCATGAGCATTGTAACAATAATTGCTATACCAATTATTTAGCAAAATGGAATATAGAAAGAGCGTTTGAATATATTTCGATGATGCAAGAGCAGTATCCACATGAATACAGCCGACTGGTAACGAAGATCGGATTGGCACAAGAAGAATTGGATTTCTGGAGAGAAGTGTCTCAGAAGATTTATATTCCATTTAATCCTGAAGATGGATTGATGGAACAATTTGAAGGATACTTTAAGCTAGAAGATAAACTTATTACAGAGTATGATGAAAATAATATGCCTGTATGGCCAGAAGGAATCAATCTAGCCCGACTCGATGAGTATCAACTACTTAAACAAGCCGATGTGATTATGCTTATGCATCTTCTAGGCGAAGAATTTGATATGGAAACAAAGAGGATCAATTTTGCATATTATGAAAAGCGGACAATGCATAAATCTTCTTTAAGCCCAAGCTTATATTCATTGATGGGGGTTGTAGTAGGAGATCACTCTAAGGCATATGAATACTTTATGAGAACTGCCTTGGTAGATCTAGTAGACAACCAAGGAAATGCATGGTTGGGGCTTCACTCAGCCAGTACAGGGGGCACATGGCAGACGGCTGTATTTGGTTTTGGAGGCATGAGCATTGATAAAGAAGGCGTGCTCGCATTTAATCCATGGCTGCCAGATCAGTGGCAATCTATGGAGTTTACGATAGCTTGGAAAAAACGTGTATTAGGTGTAAAAATTACTAGGGATTCTGTAGATGTGAAACTGAAAGAGGGAGAAAGCGGACTACCCGTTCGTCTTTGCGACCAAATTATAATGTTATAGATATAGCTTTTACAGCATGGCAGATGATCTGCCATGCTGTATCTATATATAGATGCTAGGGTCAACGAAAAGTATGGGATTGGCTGAAAGATAGGAATCAGCTACTTTGTAACCTATAGGAGTGAATATTGAACCATCTGTAGAATAAGAAAATATATTTTCTATAGACGTGAGATGATTTTTGTGTAAAAATATTGAAAGATAGAGTTCATTTGGTGTATTCTATATATGTTTTTTTATCCTAAAGTTGCCTAAGGTACAATTGTAGAGTAACAAGGAATTTTCTTTTTTTATACAGGGAAGAATGGGGGTATAATAGATGAGACAAAAAGCGATAACAATCAAGGATATAGGTAGAGAGTTAGGCATTTCACCGAGTACTGTATCTAGAGCGCTTAATAATTATGCGGATATCAATAAAGAAACCCGAGATAAAGTGATGCAAGTGGCTAAAAAGTTAAATTATACCCCGAATGTGATCGCCAGAAGTTTGGTGACTAATTCTACCAATCGCATTGGCGTTTTAGTAGAAGACTTTGATATAGAAGGGGTATATAATGCATTTTATTATGAAATCCTTACAGGATTTAAACGGAGCGCTATGGAAAATGGATACGAAGTAGTTCTGCTCTCTACTACTTCAGAAGAGCAAAAACAGGTTCCTTTTGAAAGACTTATTATAGAAAAGCAACTTGCAGGTGTTTTTGTCATGGGACTTAGGACGGATGATGAATACTTCAAAAAACTCCAAGAGATAGAGTCTCCAGTCGTATTATTTGATATACCCATCAAAAAGCCTAACATGGGGTATATATCAGTCAATAATATAGAGGCGGCTAAAATGGCGATGGAGCATTTGATAGGTCTTGGACATAGGAAGATTGCCTATGTCAATGGACATAAATGGGCGTATGTGAGTGAAGAGCGGCTCAATGGGTATTTGTTATCTCTTATGAAAAATAATATTGCGTATGACCCTAGCTTATGCTTTGAAGGAGACTATACTGAAGAAAGTGGTGTAAGAGCAGCAGAATATTTAATGGATAAGGGCATGACAGCCATATTTTTTGCCAGTGATATGATGGCAATCGGAGCCATGAAAAGATTGCAGCAATTGGGATATGAGATTCCGACAGATCTATCCATCGTAGGATTTGACAATATTAATCTGTCTAGCTACATTACGCCCACATTGACCACGGTCAACCAAGATAAGTATGAGTTAGGGAGAACAGCGTATGTGATTTTAAGCAATCTAATTGCAAAGCAACCCATCAATCAAGTGATGTTGGATGCAGAATTGATTATCAGGCATTCTACTGCAGCACCCTTAACGCCAAAGCAGGGCAAAAAATAATGGATCTCAGAAAAAGTATGTGGTGGTAAGGTAAATATATAAATCTGGAAACAACTGCAACAAAGGAGCACGTCCCAGATTTCAACTAAACTTACCCTTTGCACAAGTGCGATTTTGCAGCTGCTTCTAGATTTATATATTTGCCTTACCACATACTTTTTCTGAGATCCAAAATAATAGAACCTCGAGAGGTTCTATTATTTTTTGCCCTGCTTTAATCCAACGATGAAGATACCTGCCAAATCTACTTTGACTAACTTTTTGGTAGGGAGCTTTTCAAATACTTTGTCATCGCAGAGTAGCGTCATGATTTGAGGACCGACTTTTGCTTTGACTAAGGGCATTTTGCGGAATCGGTACATTTTGGGGATCTGATCCATGACGGATTTTGGCAAGTTTGCCTTTGTAACCCTTTGCTTTTTCTTGTCAATGACAAGGATGGATGTAGTTACTTTATGTTGCTGGATTAGGCTTTGTTGATCTGACAATTTTTTTATTAATTTTTTTCGGAGAAAGTAAAATCCGACTCCTAAAAGAGCCAGTACAATTACGATAATACTAATGGTTATAAAGATCTGCGGCACATGTAATCCTCCTTTGTATAGTATACACCTATTGTATCACTGAAATAGAAAATAGAAAATAGGAAATGAATTATTTTTCGATTTAAGGGTAACAAAACAACAAAATTTGGTATAATATAGAGAGTGCTTTTTTAAAAGTATATATAATAGGGGGACCCGTATGGATATCACCCAAGGCTTTGTTTGGTTTATTGAACATATATTTTTAATTAATATTCTGCTGGCGATATTACTCGTGTTTTTTGAGAGAAAAAACCCCACCTCTACGTGGGCTTGGCTTATGATATTGTTTTTCATACCCGTTTTTGGGTTTATCGTGTATTTGATGTTTGGGCAAGATTCGCGCAAAAAGAAAGTATTTGACTTAAAACAGGAAGAAGAACAACAGCTTACGGAGATGATCCGAAAACAAAAAGAGGTGTTGGACAAAAACAATCTTGTGCTCAATGATCCCCATATGGAATCCCATCAAGATCTAATTACTTTCCATCTGAAAAGTAGTGGTGCTTTATATAGTCAGGATAATGCTGTAGACCTCTTTTATGAGGGAAATGCGAAGTTTGATGCGCTTCTTAAAGATATAGAAGCAGCCAAAACGTATATTCACATAGAATATTATATTATTCGAAATGATGAGTTAGGTCAAAAACTTATGGCAGCTTTAACTGAAAAAGCAAGAGAAGGAATAGAAGTAAAGCTTTTATATGATGGAATGGGATGTATTCGTGTACCGCCCAAGTTTTTTAGGCCTCTTATACAAGCAGGAGGAAGAGTAACGAGTTTTTTGCCCCCTTTTCTTCCCTACGTAAATCTGCGCCTAGATTATCGTAATCATAGGAAAATCTGTGTCATCGATGGAAAGAGTGGCTATATCGGAGGGCTGAATGTCGGGAATGAGTATTTAGGTTTGTCCCGAAAATTTGGATTTTGGAGAGACACCCATCTAAGGATTGCAGGAAGTGCAGTGGATCAACTAGAGCTTCGGTTTTCACTAGACTGGAAATTTGCAGCTAAGGAAGAAATTTCTTTTGATGAAAAATATTTTCCAACCAGGATTAGTAAAAGAGGTACGGGTATGCAGATTGTATCTAGCGGTCCTGATTCAAAATGGAGTGCGATCAAAAAAGGGTATTTTAAAATGATTACAGAAGCCAATGACCGAGTATATATACAAACGCCGTATTTTATACCTGATGATAGTATTTTTGAAGCGCTGCGGGTGGCAGCCTTATCAGGGATTGATGTTCGAGTGATCATACCCAATCAACCAGATCATCTCTTTGTATATTGGGCATCTCTATCCTATGTAGGAGAATTATTAAAGGCTGGGGTAAAGTGTTATACGTATCAAAAAGGCTTTATACACAGCAAAATGATTTTGGTAGATGGGGTGCTCAGTACGGTAGGATCAGCCAATCTGGATATTCGAAGCTTTAAACTTAATTTTGAAGTCAATGCCTTTATTTATGATCAGCAGATCACCCAGAAGTTAGAAGAGCAGTATCTGAAAGATTTGGATGTGTGCAAGGAAATTACCCTAGAAGAATATCATAAGTACTCTAAGTGGATTAAAATGAAAGAGTCTGTATCGAGGCTCCTTTCTCCGATACTATGATCATCAGAGAAATCGTGTGAATGAATTCTAAAAGGGAGATCCTAAGAAAGAAGGATGGAGGAAGCATATGGCATTACAACAGGAAAATAAAAAATATACGTATGCGGATTACTTGACATGGCCAGAAAATGAAAGATGGGAGATTATTGATGGAACGCCTTATATGCAAGCGGCGCCCACATGGCAACATCAGGCAATATCAGTAGAACTAACTTCTCAGTTCAATGCCTTCTTGAAAGGGAACCGCTGTCGTGTGTTTGCGTCGCCTTTTGATCTAAGGCTTCCTCAAGGGCATCAAAAAGATGAAGATACAACCTTTGTAGTCCAACCCGATCTTGTAGTTGTATGTGAGAAAGAGGGTTTGAAAGGTACAGGGTATTATGGAACACCTACCCTGATCATTGAGATCACTTCTCCATCTACGGCAAAAAACGATAAGATATGGAAATTCAATAAATATGAGAAAGTTGGAGTGCAAGAATACTGGATCGTAGAACCAACAGAAAAAATTATTTCCGTATTTACGCTACAAGAGAATCAGCGATATGGAAGACCAGAATCGTATACAGAAACAGATCAAATAAAGGTGACAGGAGTACCAGGGCTCATCATTGATTTAGCACCCGTATTTGCTTCAATAGAGTAACCTTAGCATACAAAAAAAGCCTAGATTTGATCTAGGCTTTTTTTGTATCATGTAGTAATTGTTCGATCTGAGCTTGTACATAAGCGACGCTTTCTTTTTGTTCTTCTTTGGATAGTTCGGAAAGAAGGATGGGTGTACCTATCGTGATATGGACGATAGATGGATGGATTTTACCTTTTGCCTCTAAGAGTTTGTAAGAACCACTGATCCCTACAGGCACGATTGGAACGCCAGATTTAGTCGCCAGTCGGAGGCTGCCTTTTTTAAATTCACCCATATCCATTTTTTGGCTTCTAGTTCCTTCGGGAAAAATTACCATAGAATGTCCATTTTTTAATGTTTCGATCCCTTGGCTGATCACTTGCAGGGATTGACGGAGGTCATTCCGATCCATAAATACACAGCCAATGATCTTCATCCATGTACTGAGTAATGGAATCTTTGCAAGTTCAATCTTTGCCACAAACCCCTTGGGTTTATCAATGGTAGCGATCAAAAGGGGAATATCAAAATTACCCTGATGATTGCTCACAAATAAAACAGCTTGATCAGGAGGAATGTTGTCAAGCCCAGATACTTTGACCTTGGCTCCAGCAACAGAGAGCATAGACCATGCCCAACGGCGAGAAATCTTATGAGCATAGGCAGCAGCTTTCTGGAGAGATCCAAATTTATGGATACACATATATTTGGCCAAAATCACGATAGAAAATAACTGGTACAAGAAAAAATATGAAAACCAAACGATGGTACGAATCATACGCTCACCTACTTTTAGTCATCAATTATTTTCGGATCTCAGAAAAAGTATGTGGTAAGGAAAATATATAAATCTTCCAACAACTGCAAAATCGCGCTTGTGCAAAGGATAAATGTAGTTGTAATTTGGGACGCGCTCCTTTGTTGCAGTTGTTTCCAGATTTATATATTTGCCTTACCACCGCATACTTTTTCTGAGATCCTTATTTTCGGCCGTATACTGTGGATAGAGCCGCAAGACGCGTAGCATACTCTGGGCAAAGCTGATCTTTGGTGTATCTCCACTGCCAATTACCACTAGCGACTCCAGGCGTATTCATTCTTGATTCAGAGTCTAGACCCATCACATCTTGCATAGGAACAATCGCTATATCAGATACAGAGGCAAATGCCAAGCGGATAAAATCCCACCATATTTCTTCTCCAGAAGTATTCATATACTGCTTGCAATATGCTTGATCTGCTTCAGAAGCTTTCTCATACCAACCTACAGTCGTGTCATTATCATGGGTACCTGTGTATACGACGGTGTTGGGGATGAAATTATGGGGAATATAGTTATTTTCTTCAGAAGAGTCAAATGCAAATTGAAGTATTTTCATGCCAGGGAAGTCAAATGCATCACGGAGTTCGATGACGCCTTCTGTAATGAGGCCTAGATCTTCTGCGATGATCGGTAATTTGCCTAAAGCTGTTTCGATGGCAATGAATAAGTCTTTGTCAGGTCCTTTTTCCCATACCCCTTGGATGGCAGTTTCTTCTCCAAAAGGAATAGACCAGTATGCTTCAAAGCCTCTAAAGTGGTCGATTCGAACGATATCTACTAATTCTAAAATACCTTTGATTCGTTCTACCCACCAAGCATAGTTCGTATTTTTGTGGATTTCCCAATTATAGAGAGGATTTCCCCAAAGTTGTCCTGTAGCACTAAAATAATCAGGTGGAACACCAGCCACTACGGTAGGATATCCTTTCTCATCTAGATAAAAAAGACCTGGATTTCCCCATACATCTGCACTATCATAGGCTACAAAGATAGGAATATCTCCAATCACCTGAATGTTTTTGTCATTAGCATAGGTTTTAAGTGCACGCCATTCGGTATAAAACTCAAATTGAAGGAATTTATAGTATTCGATATCATCCGCAAGACGAGCAGTCCATTCTTTAATCGCTTCAGGGCGTCTTAAGGCAATGCCTTCTTCCCAAGTACTCCAAACAGCACCGAAATAATAATCCTTTACAGATTTCTCATTTAAATACTTTTGATTGGCGGCGGCAAAATCTTCAAAGGCTTCATCCATGCCAGAAGCAGTTCTGACCCGAATATAATAATCTTTTAAGGAGACAAATAGAGTGTAATCATTTAACCAAATTTTATTTACTTCACAAAATTCTTCAAATTTTGCTTTTTGGGCAGCCGTGCCTGTCTTCTTGAAATTTTGGTATGCTTTTCTAAAAAGTTGGGATTTATAATTAATCACGGGGCCGTAATCTAACTTTGTATCATCAAAAGCGGGAACTTCAGCCACGTCACTTTCATCTAATAACCCATCCACAATCAGCTTATCAGGGCTTATTAATAAAGGATTTCCTGCAAAAGCAGAAAAGCACTGATAAGGTGAATCACCAAAACTAGTAGGACCAAGTGGTAAGACTTGCCAAAGTTTTTGTTTACCTTTGCTTAAAAAATCAATAAACTCAAAAGCATCTTTTCCTAAATCTCCAATACCAAAGCGACTGGGAAATGAAGTAGGATGTACCAAAATACCGCTGGATCTTTCAAAAGCCATAAAAATCCTCCTTTTTTTATATAGGAATAATCAGTCGGTCTTTCTTATTCCTTTATGTTTAATCATACGATCAAGTATATAAGGCACTTTACGTAAAACGTTTAAAGTCCTTTATTGGAATATTATACAACACAATAAAAGATTTGACTAGAGTACTAGACGAGGGTTTCTTCATTAATTACGGTTTTTGTAGTATGAGGGAATGAATTGGAAAATTTACATGAAGTTTGTCATTTTACCAATGGAATAACAGTATGCTTGTATAGACATAGACACACAATAAGTAGGCAACAGGATATAAAAAAATTTATCTCATGTTTCAATCCCATGTTTCAATGGGTCCTTTATATTATAACCTATAAGGAGGCTTACAAAGCATGAAGACATTTGGAAAAATTATAATTGCAGGAAGTATAATGGCCACGCTTTTATTACCTGGTTGTGCTGCCTATGACAATCAAGCAGGAAATCGTGGTGCAGGTATGGAAAACCGCGTAGGAATGGGTGCAGGTGGTGCAGGTGGAATAGGTGGCGCAGGAACTGGAATGGGCGCAGGTGGAATAGGTGGAATAGGCGGTGCAGGTGGAACTGGAATGGGCGCAGCTGGAAGAGGTGGCGCAGGAGTAGAGAATAGAATGGCTACGAATGTAAGAGATCCTTTTATTACAGATAACAGACTGAACAATGCACCACTTGGAGGTCGTACTGGTCAAGTAGGTGAAGCGGATACAGCAAGAAGAATTACCACTCAAGGAGTAATTCCAGGAACAGGCGTAGGAATGGCTCCAGCAACAACTCGAGGAACTACAATGGATCGTACAGCGATGACAGGCACACCGAATTATATGATCAATGATTATGCGCTTGGAAATCGAATTGGTGTAACAGGTCAAGATGCAATGCGTAATGGAACAGTAGCGAGAACACCCATGCCTGAAACAACAAGAAAAACAGCAGCAGGAACAAGATAAATAAGCTCAAAAAAAGGGTATAGACCAGTCTATACTCTTTTTTTGCCTTGTATTTTCTTTCGGATACCTAAAGATCAAAAAATTAATATATCTACCTATATTCCTTACAAAAAATCAATTATACTATAATCATCTGACATAGGATGCATGTGACAGATAGGGGATAAATATTTAGGGTAAGTTTATTTTATTTAGATAAGCGGATGAAGGAGGGAAAAATATATGGGAAAAAATAATAAAAAGAGTACAGATGTAATCGCTGTGATTGATATAGGCTCTGATGCACTCCGACTTAAAATAGCAGAAGATCGGCATCAGATGATTCATGTATTAGAGTACTTGGAGTATCCTTTGCGGCTTGGCAGTGATACCTATACCAAAGGAAAGATTAGTTTTGAAAAAGTAGATAAAATATGTGAAATCATCAAAAAGTTTTTATTTGTAGCAGCATCCTATGATATAAAAGTAATTCGGGCAGTAGCAACTACAGCAGTAAGAGAAGCATCAAACAAAGACTATATTATAGATCAGGTTAAGATTAAAACAGGTGTCTCTGTGGACATCATGGATGATAGTGAGGAAAAATTATATATATATAAAGAAATATGTAAAAAACTTCTGCTTCACTGGAGACTACAAAATGAACCGGCATTGTTGGTCTATATTGGTTCGGGAAGTCTAGGGATCTCTATCTATAAGGGAGGCAATATTATTTTTACACAAAATATACAAATGGGTTCTTTGCGGTTATCGGAGTTATTAGGAACTGTACAGGAACAATCCGAGAAGTTTTATATCGTGGTAGAACAATATGTAAAAAGTTTTACGAATATAGCAAAAACAATCTTTCCTATGGAGGACATTTCTCATTTTATTGCAACGGGAAGAGAGGTTGAAATCATTTCTGATTTTTGTAAATCAGAACGGCAGGGAGAGTTTGCATCCATACCGAAGGATAGATTTGTAGGATTATATGAAACGATAAAACATAAAACACCTACCCAATTGATAGATCTGTACAAAATATCGGAAGAAAAAGCGGAAGTGCTTCTACCTTCTATGAGTATTTATGAAACGCTACTCTCTTTCACTAGTGCGCAAGAGATCATGGCACCGCAGGTATTTTTAAGTGATGCACTGCTTTCGGATATGTTATATGAACAAGAAGCGGTGGAGTGGAATAAAGTATTTGCCAAAAATACAATCCTCTCTGCTAAAAATATAGCCACACGATATGAATATGATGCAAAGCATGCGCAGATGGTGGAAAACCATGCCTTGAAGATTTTTGATAAAATGAAAAAGATTCATGGTTTAGGTAGTAGAGAAAAGCTCCTGTTACAAACCGCTGCAGTTCTTCATGATATCGGAAAATACATCAATAGCAAAAATCATTATCGACATTCTTATGAAATCATTCGAGCATCTGATCTTTTGGGTTTATCTGAAGAGGAGATCGAAATCGTTGCCAATATTGCCAAGTACCATAGTGGCATCCTGCCTAAGCTAGAACACGCAAGTTATCGTCATCTAAGTCCAAAAGAGCGAGTATTGGTATCCAAACTGTCTGCTATTCTTCGGATTGCCGATGCGCTAGATCGCAGTCATCTACAAAAATTCGAGGAAATAGAAGTAAAGCTCAAAGAAGATAAGCTGCAGATTACGATAGAGACATATAAAGATACGATGCTTGAGGAATGGTCTTTTGGGTATAAATCAGAGTTTTTTGAAGAAGTGTTTGGGTTGAAAGCCTATATGAAAAAGAAGAAGGTGATGTAGATGAAGTACACAGATCCAGAGTATTATATCAATCGCGAATTAAGCTGGCTTGATTTTAATCAAAGAGTACTAGAAGAAGCACTAGATAAATCGAATCCTTTATTAGAACGAGTCAAATTTTTGGCCATCACAGCATCTAATTTGGATGAATTTTTTATGGTTAGAGTGGCAGGTTTAACAGATCAAGTAGAAGCAGGATATACCAAAAAAGACTTTGCAGGGTTGATGCCAAAAGAACAGCTTGAGGCAATTTCAAAAAAAGCCCATGATATGGTGGGTAGACAATATAACTGCCTTATGCGTATTATCCTACCTAATTTAAGAAAGGAAAATATATTCTTTCATTCCTTTGAAGAATTGGATGAAGAAGAAAAGAAGTACGTAGAAGAGTATTTTATGGATATCATTAATCCTGTACTCACGCCTATGGCGATTGACAGAAGCAGACCTTTTCCTTTGGTAAGCAATAAATCGCTCAATCTAGGTGTTCGTTTGGCCTTTGAAGAAGAAGAATTTTTTGCCGTAGTGCAGGTGCCTTCTGTACTTCCGAGAATTATTGAAATACCCCATCCTTCCAAAAGACTCTTTATTTTTATAGAAGAAGTGATGAAACAATTTATAGGAGAATTGTTTCATGGACACTTTATTTTGGCGGTGCATAGTTTTAGAATTACCAGAAATTCAGATTTGAGTATTGATGAAGAGGAAGCGGAAGATCTTTTGATGGAGATTGAACGTTCTATCAGACAAAGAAAATGGGGTATGCCGGTTCGGGTTGAAATGGAAAAAGAAATAGATGAGCAATTACAGAATTTTTTAGTGACGATATTAGAATTAGATGAAGAAGACATTTATAAAGTTTCAGGGCCTATTGATCTTACGATTTGGATGAATTTTAGTCAGAAAAAAGGGTTTGAATATCTACGAAATCCTATTTTGCATCCTCAAACCCCAAAAGCACTTATGAACGTAGCCAATATGTTCAAGGCGATACGAGAAGGAGATATTTTAGTTCATCATCCATATGAATCTTTTGATTGGGTCATAGAATTTGTAAAACAAGCAGCCATGGACCCCAAAGTATTAGCCATCAAGCAGACATTATACAGAGTTAGTGGCAACTCGCCCATCGTCAGTGCGCTCATCCAAGCAGCAGAAAATGGAAAGCAAGTCACTGTACTCGTAGAATTAAAGGCTCGGTTTGATGAAGAGAATAATATCCTATGGGCTAGAAAGTTAGAAAAATCAGGATGTCATGTGATTTATGGATTGGTAGGGTTAAAAACGCATTGTAAAACCTTACTTGTGGTACGCAAGGAACAAGATGGAATCCGTCGCTATGTGCATGTGGGTACAGGAAATTATAATGATTCTACAGCAAAGGTATATACAGATTTGGGATTGTTTACATGTAGAGAGACTTTTGGATCAGATGTATCTGCACTATTTAACCTACTCACAGGATTTTCTAAACCACCTCAATGGAAGAAGTTAGCGGTTGCGCCTGTTACCCTGCGCAATACATTTGTGCAGTGGATTGAAAATGAGATACTTCACGTAAAAGAAGGAAGAGAGGGCAGGATCATTGCAAAGATGAATGCCCTCGTGGACCCTGTGATCATACAAGCGCTCTATAAAGCGTCGGCAAAAGGAGTTCAAATCGATTTGATCGTACGGGGTATATGCTGCCTCAAAACAGGTATACATGGGGTGAGTGAGAATATTCGAGTGATGAGTATTGTAGATCGGTTCTTGGAACATAGTAGAGTCTTTTGTTTTGGCAATGGGGGAGAACCTAAGGTTTTTCTTTCTAGTGCCGATTGGATGCCTCGCAATCTGGATCGCAGGGTAGAAATTTTGTTTCCGATAGAGCAAGAAGAGATCAAAAATCGCATCGTAGACATACTGAAACTGACCATGCGGGATACGGTCAAAGCAAGAATACAACAACCAGACGGTTCGTATGCCAGAATTGATAAGCGAGGCAAGGAAATCCTGCGTTCGCAACTTGCATTTTACGAAATGGCTGAGATCGATGCCAAAGAGTCTGATGAGCAGGATGAGATGGGATTATTTAAGCCAATTTATCAGCAAGATAAACAAAAATAGGAAAAGGAAAATATGACGAATCTATGATTCGTCGTATTTTTTTTTTGGAAATGTGCTAGTACAGTGGGCGTGTCAATGGAAAGATAGCAAAGCTCTACGGGAAGAGTTCACCGAACACAAACGGATACATAACTGGTATTAACGAAAACGATTTCGGAAATAATACCCCGGAGATTGACGGATTGACAGGATTATAGGTACTGTAACAATAAAAGATATGAAAAATGTTCAAAAACATATAGACAATATAAGCGTTGCATAGTATAATTACACATAAGGAACAAAAATGTTTCGAAAATGTGCAGGGATGGCAATGGAGGTATACGAAAAGTTTCAGAAAGTTTCAGAAGTTTCCATGTGCCATAAGCACAAATCTAACAAAAATATTAAGGGGGAATCAAGTATGACATTGAAAAAAATGCTGAGTTTATCCATGGCAACTGTAATGGCTTCATCTGTACTATTAGCCGGTTGTGGAGCAAAAGAACCTGCACAAGCTACACCAGATGCACCAAAGGTAGAAACGCCAAAGGCAAAGGCAGACGAACCAGCAGCACCAGTTGAATCTGTAGAGATCTCTATTGCACATTTTAGTGATCCTTTCGAAACAGAAACAGTGGCTAAACAAATCGATTTATTTATGCAGCAAAATCCTAACATCAAAGTTGTAGCAGAGCCAATCACAGGAGATTTCTGGGAAGTTTTAAAAACTCGTATGGCTTCTAACAACGAACCTGATGTATTTTATATGGACGTATTCCAAGCGGGATCTTTCATGGATGCAGATCGACTTCTTGCATTAGATGAACATTTAACGGATTATGATATGGATGATTTTTATGGCTCATTAGTAGATGCATTTAAAGGTACAGACGGCAAAATATATGGTATTCCTAAAGATTTCAACACGCTACTACTATACTACAATAAGAAAATGCTCGCAGATGCAGGCGTAGAAGTTCCTAAAACTTGGGATGATCTCACTGCAGCAGCCACAAAGTTAAGCACGGGAGGCAAAAAAGGTCTTGTACTTCAAAATGAACTTCCACGGTTCCAACCCTTCTTCTTCTCTAATGGTGGATCTATGATGAAGGATGGCAAGCCAGTAGTTAATAGCCCAGAAAATGCAGAAGCGTTAGCATATTGGGTTTCCTTACTTAAAGATGGCAAGATCGGTGATACGCCTGCAAACTTAGGTGTAGGCTGGGATGGAGATGCATTCGGTCAAGAAATGGTTGCTATGACTGTCGAAGGTGGCTGGATGGTTCCTTACTTGAGAGAAACAGCGCCAGATTTAGATTTCGGCGTGGCTCAAATCCCTATGAAGAAAAACCCTGCTTCTATGGTATTTACGGTAGCGTATGCTGTATCTGCGAATACTAAACAAGTAGAAGCTTCTACAAAATTGGCTAAATTTTTATCTAACAAAGAAATGCAACAAATTGTTGTAGATGCGGGGCGTGCAATGCCATCTAGAAAATCTATGGGAGAAATATTTTCTCAAAAATATCCTGATAGAGCAGAATTTTTTGTAGCCGTTCCTCATGCTTCTGCATTTAATTATGGTGTAATCAGCCCAGCAGTAGTAAAAGAAGTAAATGATGCAGCAGTAGGCTTACTGCAAGGTGGAGCTACAGATGCCCAAAAAGCCTTAGATCAAGCGCAAGCAAATATTGATGCAGCCTTGGCAGCACAATAATAAGCAACCTATACCTAAAAAAAGTATATATGCATATAGTGTTTAGTACAAAGAGAACAGCATTTCGTTGTTCTCTTTGTACTACATAAGACTTTGAGGGGGTTTGTGCATGAACCGATGGAAAAGCCCGAGGCTCAGACAGGATATGATTGCAGCATATATCCTTGTGCTGCCTATGGTATTATTTATTCTAGTATTCACAATTGGGCCAGTTATTTATGCTTTTCTTCTAAGTTTCCAAAATTTTAATATGCTGGCACCGCAACGTTCCACATTTATTGGACTTAAAAACTATACAGATTTGTTTAAAGATCCTGTATTTAAAAAAGCACTGATGAATACTTTCACTTATGCAGGGATTGTAGTGCCAGTACAGACGTGTATTGCTCTAGTTTTGGCTGTAGTAGCCAATCAAAATATCAGAGGAAAAACTTTTTATCGAGTGGCATACTATTTGCCTGCGGTTACTTCTGCGGTGGCAGTCGCAGCCATGTTTATGTTTTTGTTTAATACAAGAGGTTTAGTGAATAGATTCTTTTCTATATTTGGTTTCCAGTCGGTATCTTGGTTTGCCAATCCCAAGTATGCCCTGCCATTGGCTATGATTATGGCGATCTGGTCTACAGTAGGAACATTGATGCTGATTTTTTTGGCAGGCATGCAGGATATACCTGAGTCGGTATATGAAGCTGCAGATGTAGATGGTGCGAATAAGATTGTCCAATTTTTCAGTATTACAGTTCCTTTATTGAGAGAAAAGACAATGTTTGTAGTGCTGATCGGATTTATCGGTACACTACAGATGTTTGATCAGGCCTATGTAATATCCCAAGGTACCGGAGGTCCTATCAATGCTACGATGACGGTTGTTCTATTCTTATATCTGAAGGCATTTGGTGAAAATCGTATGGGATATGGGTCAGCAGCAGCATTTGTTCTATTTATCATTATATTCGCATTGACTGTAGTACAAAAATTAGTTTTCGAAAGAAAAGCAGAAAGCTAAGGAGGGGTTCAGATGGCGGCAAGTAAAACAAAATTAGAAACTAAATCAAGCATAAAGTTGAAACCTGGCAAAAAAACTCATACAGGGGAAGGGTTTAAGCCTATAAAGATTTTGTTCTATACATTAACCATCGGATATGCATGTATTGCACTGTTCCCGTTCCTTTGGTCTTTCTATACATCCTTACGGCCTACCGCTGAGGTTTGGAATATGGATTTTAGCATTACAAAACTGACCCTTGATGCGTATATCAATATGGCTACAAAATTCCCCATCTTTAGATGGTATTTTAATAGTATTTTAGTGGCGGTACTGGTTACGATCGGCAATGTACTCATTAATAGTATGGCTGGGTATGCATTAGCTCGGATTGATTTTCCAGGCAGAGATTTTTTATTTTATCTGGTTCTTGCGATTATGATGATTCCAGGTCAGATCACCATGATTCCTACCTATATGTTGTTATCTAAATTAGGCTGGGTCAATACGTATGTGGGTCTTACGATCCCATTTGTATTTAGCTGTTTTAATACATTTATGATGCGGCAGTTTTTTGTGAATCTCCCAGCTGCTATCGAAGAAGCAGCAGAAATAGATGGACTTGGAAGACTTCAAATTTTCTTAAAAGTGGCTTTTCCATTAGCCAAAGCGCCCATTAGTACACTGATCATTCTTTCTTTCATGGGAAGTTGGAATAACTTCTTATTTCCTAACTTGTTAACTACACAGCGAGGAATGTATACTCTACCTGTAGGATTGGCATCTATGAATAATCAGTATTACTCTTTCCCGAATCAGAGTATGGCAGGGGCTATGTACTTATCGATTCCTATGATTATTGTATTCCTGATCTTCCAAAATTTCTTTATTACAGGGATTGCTAATTCGGGTGGAAAAGAATAATAAAAACGCTCTCTGCCTACGGGTAGAAAGCGTTTTTATTGTGGAGTATAGCTTGCATAATAAAGTATATATTGTGAAAACGTGAGAAATATAATATGAGTATAGTCATATACGATAAGACAGGGATAATTTCTTTCAATGAGCAGGGGGGCGAACCATGGGTCTCAAATTAAATTTTATATTCAACGATGCAGGTAAACGTTTGCTAAAAAAAGGTACACAAAAGAAACCTATACGCAGCTGGAAATTACCAAAGCTTGTGGATAGAAGCATAGAGAAAAAAGGTTTGGCACCTTCTGCTACAGGAAAGAAAGATCCTATTGCTTTCTTGCAAGGAATAGTAAAACCGAGAATTGGGGTTCGAATATTTGTACTATTTGTGCCTGTAATTTTGGTTGCAGTAATCCTAGTAGGTGTGCAGTCTTACCAGACAGCTAGAGACTCTATTATCAAACAGTTTGAAGCTTCTTCTCTTCAAGGGTTGCAGCAAACCAATCTATACTTTAAGGTGATGAGTGAAAAATATGATGCAGAGAGTGTAAAGGCACTGCGAAGTGGAACATTGATCTACCGAGTACAGAGTGAGCCTAGCAAAGATGCTTCTTTTATGCAGCTCCTTAATCAGGATAGTAATCAATGGCAGGGTGCAGAAAAGGGACAAAAAAAATCAGCTATTGTAGCGGCGATTAGAGATCTGCAAGCAGCGGATGTAGCATTACACTCTGTCTGGATTTTGAGAGAAAAAGAAATATCATTTGGAACGGCTGGGTTTGATTTTAAAAGAGAAAATAATATTACATATTCAGAGATTCCTTGGTTTAATAAGCTTCAAAATCAAGATGAGAAAGAACGTGGAAATAAGGCTTTTTGGATCAGTACGCATCTAGAAGAATTCACGACCAAACCGCAGGATGTAATTTCTCTGGTTCGGTGGATTCGGATGCCAAATCCCAAAAATGGTTCATTAGATGGTGGTTTATATATCTTCAATCTTAAACCTCAATTTCTGGATGAAGCATTAGATGCTTATGAAGAACACGCACCCGAAGGTGCATTTATGTTCATCTTGGATGGAGAAGGAACAGTTTTGAACCATCCTAATAAAGAAGTGGTGAAAGAATCATGGAAAGATCAAGAGTATGTGCAAGATATTTTAAATTCTCGAACTTCATATGGGACAACTACGTATCGTGAAAATGGGGAAACTTATTTTGTTACCTTTAATACTTCTGAAAGTACTGGGTGGAAGCTAGTAGCCGTCACGCCACAGAGTGTGATGATGAAGGATATAGAAGTAATTAAGTCAAAGATTGTATTTATGGGGATCTTCTGTATATTTTTGGCAGCGATCATTACCGTGCTCCTCTCTATTAGTATTTCAAGACCCATCAATCGAATGATGCAGATCATGAAGACGGTAGAAGGTGGAGATTTGACCACTCGAATGAAGGTTTCAAGGATGGATGAAATTGGTCTTTTGAGTTTGAGCTTTAATACGATGCTTGAAAAGGTACAGCAGCTTTTTGTGCAGTCTGCCAATTCTTCTGTATCAGTGGTAAATGCTTCTCAGAAAATGAATAAAACTACCCAAGATAATCTAAAAATTACAAAAGAAATATCTCGAGCGATAGAAAGTATTTCGCAAGGGTTAGAGCAACAATCAGGTAGTCTTACAAATAGTGTAGGTATGATTAGTCAGCTATCAGATAAGATGGGGATTGTAATTAACTATTCGGGACTCGTTGCTGGGTCTTCTAGACAAGCAAGTCAAGTAAGCAAGCAAGGAAAACAAACAGTGAGCAAGCTTCAGGAAAAATCCATACAGACGCAGAAAATTGTGGAGGAAGTCATTACATCTATTCAAGAACTGGGTAAATATTCTGTGACCATCGGCAATATACTAAAGACCATCACTTTTATTGCCAATGAAACCAATCTCCTCTCTTTGAATGCATCTATTGAAGCAGCTAGAGCAGGAGAAGCAGGAAGAGGTTTTGCGGTAGTAGCCAATGAAGTGCGAAAACTAGCACAGCAGTCATCAAACGCAGCAGGAGAAATTTCTAGCATTATCGGAAATATTCAAGAAAAGATTAAAAATGCAGAGGACATTACCTCTAAAGTATATGTAATCACTACAGAGCAGGATGAATATGTGGGCAATACAGCAGGCGCATTTGATGGAATTAATTATTCTGTGGATATCATTATGAAAGATATTAATAATTTGGATTTGGCCATCGAAGATATGACAGTCTATAAAGATAAGATTCTTGATTTTATTACAGATATTTCGGCCATATCAGAAGAATCAGCAGCTGCATCAGAAGAAATCTCTGCCTCTACTATGGAGCAAGGGAGTGCTATGGAATCTCTAGCAGAATATGCAGATCACCTCAATGAAATAGCAGGACAACTTCAGCAGTCCATTCGTCATTTCAAGATTTCATAATCTTTTTGTGAAATCTACATAGTAATAAGGTAAATATCTTAATAAATACTAATTTTTATAAAAAAAGGGGCTGTCGCACAAGCAGTTAATAAACTGCTGTGCAC
>CALKRZ010000002.1 GCA_937989765.1 uncultured Clostridia bacterium
TATAAAAACATCTTATTAGGGAAAAGTAACTAGGAAAACCCATATCTATCATACATAAAGGAGGAATACCATGGAAAAAACAGTAGTAGGTATTTTCACAGATCGTTCTGCCGCTGAAACTGCTGCCCTCGCGTTAAAAAACAAAGGCCTTCGCATGGATGACATCTCTATCGTTGCAAGAGACCAAGAGGGTGCCAATGAGGATCAAAATGGCCAGCTTACGAATGATAATATTTCTGATGGTGTCACTGCTGGCGTCGTATTAGGAGGCCTCGCAGGATTATTGATTGGCGTAGGCAGTTTTGCGATCCCTGGCCTTGGGGTACTGGTTGCTGCTGGACCACTAGCAGGACTTTTATCTGGGGCTGTAACGGGCGGTATCGTTGGAGGATTAGTAGATCTTGGCGTTCCTGAAGAAGAAGGTAGACGGTATGAGGAAGAAATACGTTCTGGCAGAATCCTTCTATCCATGCGTGCATCCGAAGGAAAAGTAAACGATATAGCGCAAGTGCTAAGAAATGAAGGCGCTGTAGAAGTTAAAACCCATTAGGCAACTGAAAGAAAACTAGTTATTTTTTTGAAGTTGCCTTACGCATTATAAAAGGAGTATCTTTGATACTCCTTTTATAATGCTATTTTATATGATTTCATCAATATATAGCTCCGTATGTTCTTTCAGATCCATCCATTCATCTCCTACTTTTACGATCGGCCTTGTACAGTGATTGTGATCCACAAATACGATTTCGCCTTCTTGTCCAGAAGATAACCGCACTTTTTTGCCTACAAAGGACTGTGATATGTTTTTTAAAAATATCCGTAGAAGCTTTAAATCTAGCTTTCCATAGGATTCCTGTTCTAAACACTGCATGACCTTAAAAGGACATGTTTTTTTGTGATAGGAGCGAGCCGCTGTCATGGCATCATAAATGTCAGTAATGCTTACGATCTTAGCCATGTCATTAATCTGTTCTTCATGGGAATGCGTAGGATATCCAGAACCATCCAGTTTCTCATGATGCATCAATATCGCTTTTTTGATATCCTCACCAATATCTTGATTTTCAATCATTTCATACCCATATACCGTATGCCTTTTGATCTCATCGAATTCTTCTGTCGTAAGCTTTCCTGGCTTATTAATAATCGTGGTACTGATCTTAGTCTTGCCAATATCATGGAGTAGTCCCGCTACAGTCAAATCCTGTAGTTTTTCTCCTTTATAGCCCAACCACTGCCCAAATATATTGCAGAGCAGAGAAACATTGACACAGTGGGTATAGGTATAATCATCCGTATCCTTCAGATTATATAAAAATGTCATCAAACTGCTTTTGGAATGTAGTGTCCCTATAATATCATTGCTCATAGAAAAAAGATCTGTAATATTAATAGGATTTCCATCACTAATATAGAGTATTTTATCTTTCACCATATCCATCGTATTTTCATACTGCCCTTCAAACTTTTGAAAAGCCTCTGTATTGCTAACAGAAGATAGGCTGGGCCGTAGTGGTGGAGTAGGGGCGCATTTTATATATTCGGTATGAATAGGCTGTTTGATATAGATATACTCTATGCCGTATATTTGCAAACTCTGTATGTTCTTAGCGTTTAAGACCATATCTTGTGTCAGTAACACAGGGCCTTTTTCACTCATTACAGTGTCTGCTAAGACCATGCCTACCTTTGCCTCTTTGATCGGTATCATTCGAATCGTATATTCTGCCACAGTCCCCCTCCTTTTTTCCATTTATTCTGTATCATTGATTCAATATCATAATTTTATTGTATCAGAAATATATAGATTTACAACTACAAAACAAAATTTTTGGAGTTGCAAATCTATATATTTCTTTGAAATACCTAATATTTATCTAATTAGGTACACTCCTTTTTCAAAGGACATAGTAGAAAGTGTATCCACTTCATCAAAAATACCCCAATAGTCTTTTCCATGCTTGACTATCGGGGTGCTCTTTAGGCTCTTACGATAGGGGTATGCATCCATTCCCCTTCTTGATCGATCTCTTCAAAGATATGTCTAATAATGCCTCTGGTAAAAATAGTAGCTGTTTTTTCTACAAACTTATCAAAATTAATATCTGCAAACTCATCTGCTTTATCTGAAAGAATTCTAAACATTAATAGCTTGACGCCATACTCATAACATACTTGCGCTGCTGCAGCGCCTTCCATTTCCACACATTTCAAATTTTCGATCCGCTTATTTAGGTTTGTGATCTTCTGCTTATCTGCAATAAATTGATCTCCACTGGCTATGGTTCCTATGGCAATCTGCGGCATCCCAATACTAAATTCACGCAGCAACTCTTCATCGATTTCTTGCTTCATCTCATTATTCAAATAGCTCTGGGCTGATTTTCGAGCTATCTCCACCAACGAGGCATCTGCCAAAAAAGTAGATCTGCCTAATAAAGGAATATCATATTTATCTATATCAAAGATGGCACTTACATCCATATCATGTTGGATCAAGCTGTCTCCAATCACGATATCTCCTACCTGCAAGTCTAGATTGGCGGCTCCTGCCACTCCTGTAAAAAGTATCATATCTACATGAAATCTTTCAATCAAGGTAGTCACTGTAGCCGCTGCTGCTACTTTACCACATCTAGAAAACACCATGACTACCTCTTGACCATACAGTTTTCCTATATAGTACTCTCGCATTCCTATCGTCTCTATTTTTTCAATGACTACGTCTTTTTTTAACAAATCGATTTCTTGTTGTAATGCACCGATTAATCCTATTTTCATAGCTTCCTCCTGCTTATTGAAATTTGGGGATATCTTAAAAAGCCTGTGGTAAGGCAAAGATATAAGTCTTCCAATAACTGCAAAATCGCGCTTGTGCAAAGGGGAAGTTGTATTTGGAATATGGGATGCGCTCCTTTCTTGCAGTTATTTCCAAATTTATATCTTTGCCTTACCACTATATACTTTTTCAGAGATCTTATTTTTATATTTTCATATTTTTAGATTATAGGTGGGACGTGCCAAATAATGTAGGCATGAGAATTTTATTTGTTTCATATATGATTTTTTCTCTATCTAATGTTTTAAATTCCCCGTTTTCATATACTACTTGTCCACGGACCATGGTCATGCATACATCGCTTCCTTTAGCACTGTATACGAGGTTGTTTAACACATTATGACAAGGGTACAGATGCGGTTTGTCAAAGTCCAAGAGGATTAGGTCTGCATCCATGCCTACCGCCATTGTACCTGTTTCTTTTTGGCGACCTTGGGCTATAGCGCCTCCTCTCGTCGCCATTTGTAGTACCTCTTGTGCCTCAAAACAGGTAGGGTCTTTGGCTCTTTCCTTTTGGAGCATGGCTGTGAGCTTTATTTCTTCGAATAAATCTGCATTATTATTACTCGCTACCCCATCGGTTCCCAAGGACAGGTTAATGCCTTTTTGCAACATCTTATTTCCATCGGCTCTACCACTTGCCAGTTTTAGATTACTTACTGGACAAAGTGCCGCGGTTACATTTTTTTCCTTTAGAATATCCATATCTTCTTCTGTAATATAGACACAATGAGCTGCTACCACGCTAGGGTCAAAAAAGCCGTGTCGATGTAATACGGCCGTAGGCGTCATACCATATCGCTGTATACATTCCTCATGCTCCTTTTGGGTCTCGGACAAATGGATTTGAATACGCGTATTCCAAGAAGCCGCCAGATCCCGTACATACTCCCACATCTTATAGTTGGTGGTGTATTCTCCGTGAATGGCGCAGTCTATCAAGATCAAGCCCTGATCATATCCATTCCACTTTTGCAGCAGTTCATTTTGTTCTACCATCGCTTGATGTGCCGTGGGATCAAATTCTTCCGTGAATAGATGCGCCCCTCGGCTTATATTCGCTTTGATCTTGCTTTGGGCACAAACAGAGGCAATCTCATCCGAAAAAAAGTACATATCACTCAGAGAGGTCGTCCCAAAACTCATGGCTTCCATCACCCCTAGTTGAGTGGCAATACGGATGGTATCCTTTGTAAACTTGTCCTCGATAGGAAAAATCTTATTGTAGAGCCAATCTTGAAGATCTGTATCATCCGAATATCCTCGGAGGGCTGTCATTGGAATATGCGTGTGCGAATTAATAAGGCCAGACATCAGTACTTTATTTTTTCCATCGACACTTCTCGCATCCCTAAACTCTTCTGGTTTTTCTTCCCCGATGTAGGCTATTTTCCCATCGGATACACCTACATATCTATGGTTTAATACTGGTTGCTCTTGTTGTATGTCAATTACGGTCACATCACAAAATAATGTTCTATTCTTCACTTTTCCACCCCGTACTCCCAAATTTTATACGATCTCTGCAAAAGTATGTGGTAAGGCAAATATATACTTTTGCAGAGATCCATCTTATATCTATCATATACTGTGCTACTTTCTTATGTCAAGGCATCGCTGATTTCCTCTTGATCCTTGTACATGGATTAAGAATAAAGTATAATATATTTATCATGGATATATAGCTGTGCGCTGGTAAAAAATACATAGTGCGGAGTTTTTCTTACATTTTAGCGGCGCATACCTATCCTATAATCTAATATTATTTATGTAGAAAGAGGTTACCTATGGAAAATTTATTCGTATCAGGACACCAAAAACTAGATTGGGTAAAGAGCCACATGCCCGTACTGCAAAGCATCGAAAATCGTTTTGTGAAAGAGCAGCCTTTCAAAGGACTTAAAGTCGCCGTATGCATTCACTTAGAAGCCAAGACGGCAAGACTTTGTGAAGTACTGCAATCTGGGGGTGCAGATGTATACTTAGCAGGCAGTAATCCTCTGTCCACCCAAGATGATGTGGCAGCGGCTATTGCCGAAAGAGGTATTACCGTATTTGCAAAACACGCTTGTACAGAAGAAGAATACATGACCTATATCGAACAACTCATCGAAGCAAAGCCACACCTGATTCTAGATGATGGGGGCGATGTGATCAACATGCTCCATGACAAATATCCATCCTATATGGAAAATGTACTCGGCGGCTGCGAAGAAACCACTACAGGCGTCATTCGTCTAAAAGCCAGAGAAGCGGCTTGCGAATTAAAAATCCCTATGGTTTCAGTAAATGATGGGCTTTGCAAATATCTATTTGATAATCGCTATGGAACGGGTCAATCCGTCATGACGGGCATCATGAGTACTACCAACCTAACCATCGCAGGTATGACTGTCGTCGTAGCTGGATATGGTTGGTGCGGCAAAGGGGTTGCCAACAAGGCAAAAGGACTAGGAGCTAAAGTAGTCATCACCGAGATCGATGCGATCAAGGCGATCGAAGCGGTGATGGATGGATTTACCGTCATGCCTATGAAAGAAGCTTGCGCTATAGGCGACTGCTTTATCACTGTCACAGGATGTAGTGAAGTCATTACCACAGAGCATTTTGAGCTCCTCAAAGAAGGCGCTCTCCTAACCAATGCAGGGCATTTTAATACAGAAGTAGATTTTGATGCACTTGAAAAATATGCTGTGTCAAAACGAGAGGTGCGAAAAAACATCGTAGAATATACCCTACCCAGTGGCAAGCATGTAAATCTGATTGCAGAAGGACGACTCGTAAACTTAGCCTCAGGAGATGGACATCCTGCTGAGATCATGGATACCTCCTTTGCCCTGCAAGCTTTATGTGCTGAGTACTTGGTCAATAACAGATTAACCCCAGGGGTTCATGCAGTTCCTACACATCTTGATCAGCTAGTAGCTCAGTTAAAACTGGAGACTTTACATGTTAAGATCGATACATTAACTCCAAAACAAGAAGAGTACTTAAAGAGTTTTGAAGTATAAAAAGAATGAAAACCCCCAGCGGAGTACTTTCTCTGGGGGTTTTCATTCCTTTTATTGTCACTATATTTAGGATTTGTGTGCTGTATCCTTTAGCTTTTTACTAATGCCGCTGATATCATCTACCTCTTCTGCGATCCCCTGCATTCGATTATGCTGCTCTTCCATGGAAGCTTGTATCTCCTCGGTGGTAGCTGCATGTTCTTCTGCAATGCTAGCAATCATCTCTATTCTCTCCTGAATCGTCGTAAAAGCAGTGGTAACATTTCTGATCACATGCACTTCTTTTTGAATATCTTGCTTCATATTTTCAAAAGATGTTTCCATCTGTTCAAATGTATTGCTCACTTTTTCTGTAATGATGCTGCTGCCTATTACCGCTTCATTTCCTTTTTGTACAATATGCAATGCATCTTTGGAGGCGATACTTACTCTTTGTATAATATCTTTGATCTCATCCGCCGTATGTTTACTTTGTTCTGCTAGTTTTCTGACTTCATCCGCTACCACCGCAAAGCCTTTCCCTGCTTCTCCTGCACGGGCAGATTCGATGGCTGCATTCAGTGCTAAGAGATTGGTCTGCTCTGCAATACTGGCGATACTTGCTAAGAATGAGTTAATGCTGTCCATATTATTTTGAAGATGAGATACAGTAGAAACTGCAGACCCGATTGCTTCTTTGACCATTCCCATCTGTTGATTCATACTTTTTATATCAGAAGCCGCTTCTTTGACTACTTGCTGCGCTTGTTGAGACTGATCAAATACACGCCCTGAAATCTTCTCGGCATGATCTACCATTTGTTTAGAGTCGATCATCATCTCATTGATCTGCGTAATGCTTTGGGCTTCTTCCTCCACCCCTTTTGCTATCTCACTGATGGCAATCGTAATTGCACCACTGGTCTGTTTTGAGATCATCATATTTTCATTACAGGTGACCACATTACTATTTAATACAGCGGCACTCTCATCGATGGTATCCATCGTTACTTTTAGGGTATTCAAAAGTTCACATGACTGCTGTTCTTTTTTTATTGCTTCCTCCACATATTCATTACCCCATTTGGATAGGAAGTATAAAACGACTAGTCCCACATTCAAAATGCCAAATTGGACAATGGCTTCTCTAGGACTGATACTACTTCCTAGTAGAGGCTGGTTGGCTATAAAATTAATACCTATAATGATCACATCCAGTATAATACCAAATCTGACGAGCTGCCTGCGATTAAAGTACAATGCCGCCATAGATAACGATACCATATAAACCCCAAATATTCCTAGAGACCCATCTTGAATAATCGAAAGTATGCTTACTGAAATGGCGGGGCATAATGGAATAACTATGCTAGAAATTGTAAAGTTCAGTTTCATAAGATAAATAATAGATGCTATAATACTAGCACCCATTGTCACAATCAATACTTTTACGCCTAGTTCACTCCCTTTAACTAAAAAAGACTGTAATGACAATGCTAAAGAAAAAATCCATAGAAGACGTACATTAAACCTATTAACCCTTTGTCCATCAAAATTGACTATATTTCCACTCATCTTATGGTCCCCCCATTTACTTTTTTACTTTTATTATATCATACTTACTATATAAACAAAATAAAAATGATATCTCTATTCTAGCAAATTACAGCAATGTCTCACATGGTTACTACTTTCAGATAACTCTGCTCTACTCTGATTCCTTCCTCTACTTTCTCACTTGGCTGATCCCAGAAAAGAGGGATTCTGATTTTTGTTGGTGTGAGCTTACCCACAGCCATACGGGTGTATTCTTGGTTGACTTTGGAGACCCACACAAAAGGGTAAAATAATCAGCTCTTCATGATAAGGAAACTATTTTACCCTTTGTGTTATTGGATCAATGCTGCTGTCTCTGCTTAAGTTCATTTTTCATTTCTTTGATTTCATCCTCGATCATTTCGATTTCTCCATAAATAAAGTCAAATTCTTCACCCATACTATCTCCTTCTTCATACCGTTTGCACACCAATTCTCCTATCTCCTGTAGTCTTCTTCTTTTTTTATCCTCTTCACTGCTTATGGCGATCCTCATTTTGATTTGCTCCATCTGCTCTCTAGACTGATGCAGTAGATCATGAAAAGCTGCCACAGCCCTTTGACTCCAATGCTCTATCTTTTTCATCCTAATCCTCCCATTACTTATTTATACATATATAGTGCTTTTCCTTATGGTTTATGTATAGATTTGGTGATAGGAGAACATTACTGCTCTGGCAAAAAGAGATAGCAAAAGCCCCCTTGTACACGCCAAGGGGGCTTTTGCTTATTTCATATTAAACAATCTATATACTAGTACCGCTGCTTCATCTCGTTTGGCATTATTCAGCGGCTTATAGGTGCCGTTCGGGTATCCGCCGACCAGTTTTTGCATGATCGCTGTGGCTACCCCTTCCTTTGCCCATTTAGCAATGCTGTCTTGGTCATTAAACCGCTTTAGCTGGTCATCCACATTCTTTGGAGGATTCACTTGATTATATTTCTCCATAGCGCGAGTCAAAACCGTAGCGATCTCTTGACGACTCATCGTCCCTTTAGGGTCAAACAGCTTATCCGTCTTTCCTTTGATTAATCCTTTTTCATAAGCTATAGCGATGTCGTTATAATACTTATTGGACTTGGTGATATCTGTAAATGGCAGTTTAGATCGGCTGCCTTCTAGTCCATATATTCGCACAAGCCATGCGGTAAACTCTTCTCTGGTTGTGCTTTTGCTTGGCAAAAATTGTCCTACATCATCAATAATACCCTTTCGAAGCATCACATTGATCTCTTTTTTGGCCCAGGAATTATTTACATCACTAAAGGATTTATTAGATTTCATGACTGTATATTTACTAAAGTGAGGTCTTGGGGCAGTTATACTTCCAGTGATCGGATCGTAGATTCCTCCTACTGCTATCCAAGTATTGGTAGTTTCATCCAACATGGATACGATTAAGCTTTCTGCCTCTTCTTCTGTAATGGTATCTCTCTCTTCTGCAGGAATCTGAATAGTGACTTTGATAGGTTCTTCAAAGTATTCTAGCGCTGAATCTCCTACAGTAGCATTGAACTCATATACTTTCCCTTTGTCTAATAGCTGTGTATCTTGGGACATTTCAGTGCTTTGAATCTCTGTAGTCAGCTCTTCTGCGGATAGGGTGATGTTCTGATCATTGCCTACATTGTTTAGGGTATCTTGATCCATCGTAAAGCCTATCGTCTCCATCTGTACTGTCATCTGCTTAAAGCCGTTTTCCTTGGCTTGTGTCATTATGGACTTGGCTTGTGTCATTATGGACTTGGCTAGTTCCACTTGCATCTTACGAATTTCTTCTTGACGCTTTTGTTCTTCAAGCTTTTGAATCTGCACGGTTATAGATGCATTCATGGCTTCCGCTGCTGCTTTCCCTGCTGCTTCTGCTAGCTGTTTCTTGATTTCCTCGGCGGCTTTTTTGGCTTCTTCCATTTGTTTTTTCATCATGTCCGCTCTAATGGTTGCTATTAATAATTCTTTTTGCACCTGTATAGCTGCTTTCTCCAGTTTAACATTTCCTGCTTTGTCCGTAGCCTTTTGACCTACTTCGGTGATTGCTCGTCTCAGATCCACGGCTGCTGTAGATGTATCTTCTATCTGCTTGAGTATAATCCCTGCATCTTTCATTACATCTTTTGCCAGTTCTATTGCTTTTGTTTTGTCTTCGATGGCATTAAGCGCATATCTAGTATTGGATACTGCATTTGCAACGGATGCTACTATTTGTTCCTTTTGCTGTTGCGTTTGCATAGTCTGCATAAGGGTAGATACATTCGTCAGCGCTTGATTTACTGCCTGTAGGGTCTGTATCCCTTCCTGCTCACTCTTTACCTTCGTGATAGAGGTAGCCATACTTGCTACGGCATCTTGAATGATTTGAGCTTTTTGTGTTTGTGTCGTAGTTGTATCTGTTAAGAGGTTGGTAATCTGTTGATTCATTTCCATTGTTTGAGTTGTCACTTGAGTAATAACTGGCTGCGGTGTATTATTCGTTGGTATAGTATTCGTTGGTGTATTAGTCGTTAGTGTATTAGTCGTTGGGGTGGTGGGGGTTGGTATATATGTCTCCACTTTATAGGTGCTTCCATTGGTTAACCCTGTGATCTTTGTTCCCATCAATGCTGCTATCTCTGTTTCATGATCTGACAGTGTTCCATTGGCTCTGACATATTTGACTGCATTGTCTACTTTTACTTGATACTTTGTTCCAGGTATTAATCCTGTGATCTTACTATCTCCTGCTATTCCTAATGAGCCTGCTGCTAGTATAGTTGTTGGTGTAGTAGGTCTTGTAGTTACTGTTATAGTTTTGCTAATCTGATGATTACCGAGCATTCCAAGTCCTTTTAATGCTGTAATCGTATAGGTCCCAACTGCATCAGGTATCCATATCATAGGTTCTTTCTGCCCCTTATAATAAGTTGGTGCTATAAGCCCTTCCACCCATCCTAAAACTGCACCCCCCATATATACCTCTGGTGACTCTACGATGGTATTGCTGCTATTTACTATATCAAATAGTATTGTTTGAGGTTCTCCTACATACGGCGTAAAAGGTGTTGTAATTCTAATATTTAATTTGCCTCCATAGATATACTCCCCATCATTAGTAATCAAATCCACTACCGTATTAGGTCTGATATACATCCCACCTGCGGAGGTTTTGTACCACAGTTCCTCTATCCCGTACTGTCCACTGTGTAAGTATACCTCCATCACATCACTCCATGAGGAAGATGCAACCTTATGCATTCTGCCATCGACATTTCGAATGATCACTCTTGCTAGTCTGTCTTTTGATCCAGTTTCTGCCTTGAAAGTGAGTTTCTTTAACTCTGTAGGATTCACATTGATCTGGAGTGTTTGCTTTGTAGTCGCTGTACCTGTAACAGATACCGTAGATTTTTGATAATATCTCTTGCTTGCTGGCTCTACTGCTGTTCCATTGTGCTCCACATAGGTAAAAAATGTATAGGAACCAGGCACCATATGAAGATTTATCTGAGCATCTCTATAGCTACTATATAATGACGTCACTGGCTGTCCTGTGCCTGCTTCTATCACTGTGACTGCATAGCCATCAAAAGTGTCATTTGTTACATTAACAGCAGGTGCTACCTGTTTACTAGTACTTTTAATAGTATTAATCTGATCGGTAAAGCTTATAACAGAACCCGATATAGGATTCCATCCATCTGTTCCTATTGTCACTCTACCATAATATCTATTATTAGTTTCCTCGAATACAAGCGCTCCTTGATTGGGTACTCCCTTTTGTACTGCAAATACACTGTTTCCTTTATATTCCCTGCCTTGGATCATAAATCGTGTATTTTCTGGAAGTCCTTCTGCTTTTACCAATACATGATCTTCTGGACAAACCATAATACCTAGTCTATAAAATTCTTTGCCGTTTATCATCATAGGGATCTCGATGCCTTTTAGATCTATAGAATTCACATCAATCGTGACTCCAGTGGTAGATGTAATGAAATAAGACTGACCGCCATATAGCAATTCGACATTTATTTTTCCAACTACTGTAGGGTCTGCAAGACTCACTGTTACTTTTGTACTTTGTCCTTTCACTACCACAGGATGGGAAGTGAGTATGTCTACTTTATCGATGACCTCGACTGTACTGGAATTGCTATAGATCATCGTACCAAGACATGGAATCTTCGCAGCAGCAGTTATTGTATATGTTCCTGCTCCTTCATACGCTTCCAGTCCAAAATATCGAGAAGTAGGCCTATTATTGATTAGTACATCTGCACCTCTTTTTAAGCTAATGCTATAAATCTCTTCTTCCAACACTTGTTTATACCATCCGTCATATCCTTTTTCTATACCTACCAGTATATCTCCAGACCCATTTTTAATGATGAGTTCGCCATGGTTATGATATCTATATAATTGTATCTTCTCTGTGATTTTCTCATTCAGAGACAATGTAAGATCGTGTAGCGAAGATGAGATCTCTGAAACAATAGAAGGTATACTTTTCTTAAAGATATACTTGTGATCATCGCTACTATTGGCAATATACATATTGGAGAAGGTATCTTTTGGAATTGCCATTGTAGCTTTCTCTGGAAAATACACTTCCATCGTACCATAGGTGCCTTTATGCTGTAGACCTTTAAATAATTGACCTACTGAAGTTGACAATGTAATCATATCTGAAGCTGTTGTATTCGTATCAATATCCAACGTGGTAGTCTCTTGGGTACTACTCACCGTAATCGTACTTTTTTTGCCGATCACGGTCGTAGCGTTCACCGCAGCATATATTACTTCATATATTCCCGGTTCTGCATATATCTTTGTGTTCTTGATCTGGTCATCACTATGTGCATTAAAGATTTGAGGCACATGATCTATATCCATTCCTTGTTTTACGATTCCCACTGATAATGCGTGTATACTACTGTCCGTGGCAAATGAAAGCACCCTTGTGCTTGCTGAACTAACTTCGATCTCTGTCACTTCGCCTGGTGCTGCAGTCACTACTTGTGACATATAATATCCCGGCTCACCGTCTCTGGCTTCTTTAGTAAGTACGATGGTATATGCACTCTTTGGTACTGCTTTTACCATTACAGTGGCATACTCTTTACCGTATCCACTTAAACATTCCTTGCCTTTTGAGTCTAATACCTTTACGTTTATATCTTTTAGTTGATGACTGTCCTTGTCAATCCCTACGATCTTAAAGACGGCTTGGTCTTCTGAACGTTCCACTACTGTCATATGGAGTGGCTTATATGATACCTCTGTAGTTGTAGTGCCAGTCGCGGGTGTAAAGAAGGTATATTGCTTGAACCCACCCCCAAATAAATGTCGGGTGCTATCCTCATTCCGCAGAACATATCCCTCGTGATCTGTGTGAAAACGTTGATCCCCATCATAAGCCCCGATAATAGGTGTATCCGTTATTTTATCTACTAGCTTCACGACTACATTTTCCCCAGGATATACGGCTACTACATTTTCTGTAGAACCGATCGATGTGGTCAAATTATCTGGTTTATAAAATAGTGCTTTCATTTCTTTGGGTTCTTTGGGTTCTATTACTTCAATCATCTTAGTAAACACTGGATCTTGTGTGATTGCTGCTTCATCCAACTTCGCCCATGGCAGCATTTGGGAAGCATGATGATAGTTTCGCAGGGTATAGGTGATCTGGTATGTACCTACTGCGTCAGGCACCCAGCTTTTACCCCCTCCATGATAAAAATAGTCCATCTTGCTTTCCGTATATACTACCACTCCATCACTTATTCTTTTGATTTCTATAGATGGGTAGACATTATTACTACCTGTATCTGTATGCCATCGGTCAACAGATTGCAGTACATTTAGATTGTTTGTATCTGTATTATCCACCATGAACAAGTGGATTTGAATCGGTCGTCCTGCCATAAAGCTATTTCCATCTGAAGTCATCAACATACCCTGTGGGGATAAATGTTGATTGTCTTTTACCTGTACAGTTCTGATGATTCCCTTACCACTGTCTTTAACGGTAAAAGTTTTGTCCCCAATAAGCATCTCATTTTCTAAGTGTTGGATATGCGCATTGGTTCTCATCGTATAGTCTGCATTTTCCTTAGACATTTGGGTTTTCAGGGAGTGGATATACATACTTTTTGTCATGGTAAAGGATGCAGGATTTGCCTGTCTCCACATATGTAGATTTAAACGGTTTTTGCTAGCCCAAGGTGCTGCTGCTAAATGGATCGTCCTACCTAGTGTATCTGAATAATTAAAATCTACATTTACCATATTATTAGTATCAATCTTCGTATCGAAAAGTTGATTTGTGCTGAATGATTTTAGCTCTACAAAGTGTCTAGCGTCATTATTTTTCTTACCATAAAGGAGCATATCATAGTCTCCTGCTGGCACAAAGAGCGTATCTATAGTCTGATATCCCTTATATCCATAGCTTCCATTTGAATCAAAGTATTGACTGTTTTGTTTAGCTATGGACAGTCTTCCTATTTGAACATCTGCTTCATCATACTTCATACTACTCAAGTATATCGGAGTCATTGTAGTAGGTTGGATCTTCACTTTAGGTTGTACGATCATACTCTCATCAATGCCACTCAAATTTTGATCCATATAATATGCTGTCACAGATTCTGTAGTACCCATCGAAGAACTTATAGGACCTCCTGTACTATGCATTGAAGGTGTTACAGCAAATGCTGTCATATAATGATCTGTTCCTAATTCTGCCTCTGGTATGGTTAAGTAATATGTATAGTCCCCATGATCTCTACCATCTGACCAAGTAGCATATCCATCATCACCCTTTAGAGAATGAAAATCTACATTGGTAATGAGCAAAGGTTGATGATCATAGGTAGCTTCCACCGGGAGTATGATTTCTCCTTCTCGCACCAAATACAACGCAAGACATGTCTGGTGTAGAAAATGTCATTCTAGTGGATTGGTTAAATAGTGCTATCGTAGTTACTTCATTTTGAGTAATGCTTACAAACCCTTCATCATTGGTATTATATTGCATCTCATCTACATTGGCTTCGGCTCCTACTACAGGGGTGCCGTCAGTGTTTAACATCTTGATCTGTATACTTTCCCCATCCTTTAATGCATATGCATTTTGGGGTTTATTTACACCACCGCTACTTTGATTGCTGTAGAATAGAACATTGGCAGTTGGTAATTGACTTTGTTGAACTTCAAACTTGATCTTATATACCTTGCTCTTTCCATAAAGAGATACAGAAATACTACTTTTTCCTGGAACCCCTTCTGGGTCACTAACAGAAACGTAAGAATACTGGTTATTGCTCACAGCCTCTATTTCAGGCAGCCCTTCATATCCTACTGGAAGGGTTACTGTATAAGCAAAAATATTTGGATCAAATGATACATATGGATTAAAAGTATTTATATCTTGATCATCAATCGTAATAGAAGACAACCGGGGTGGCTCTAAGAGTGTTACACTTGCTGTTGCTGTCGCCGTTGTGCTTGATACTGACGCAGTGAGTTCTGCTGTATCGCTGCCGCTCACCCATGCGTAGCTCTTTATTATTTTTATATCTCCTGCCTCTTCTACATAAATATTTGTGTTACTAGAGGATATGGAGCAATATTGGGTTATATCCACCCAATCCTCTGGCGATCTTTCAGTCATCACCCGAAGGGTCGATGTTTTGTCATATTCAAAAATCTCAAAATTACTGTCTCCAGTTTGGGTATTCAGGATGGTGATAGCACTAGGCTCCCATACTACTACCTTTGCATATAGTTCCTTATCTCCATAGGTAATTTCAATTATCGCAGTCCCTACGTCATTAGGCTGCAATATGTTTCCGTTGAGTAGGTCGTGATCTAAGGAGATCCCTGAATTATAGATCACTTCAATGGATGCAAAATCTGTCACATCCCGAGTGGCACCTTCTTCGTATACAGCAGTTACTACCACCTGTTGGGCAGTTCCAGCCATGATATAGTAGGTCAAATCTGTACTAGTATCTGGATCGTGTTCTATCGCCGTTTGATTAATTTGTATACCTCGCAAAGTATCTGTAGCGCTGGATGGTGCATTATCTGAAGACAGTACCGCCACCCATGGACTACCGACTGTTTCTCCCTCACCCCCTATAAAATCTCCTACCCCAGTGGATGTATCCGTAGGAATAGAACTTGCAATGCCTGTACCGGCTAACACATATACTCCCGAAGTTTTTTCATAGACACGACAACCATAATCCTGGTCTTGATCCCCAAAAGTTCTCTCCCACTGCCGTGTTCTATGAGCATCTAATTTGATAACCCATAGATCGCTTTCTCCATTGGTTCCTGGTCGATTGGGATCATTGGAAGAAGTTGATCCTGATATAATAAATCCTCCATCAGAAGTTTTTTCTATACTGGTAAGTTGGTCTGCTCTACTGCCTCCAAAATACTGTCTGGAAATTTGTTCCCCCACAGAATTAATAAATAAGACAATTCCGTCAGAATTTTCCTCATAATAGATGGGATCTGCAGAATCAGCATTGGATGTGGAAGATCCTACCAATACATAATTCTCGCCATCTGGAAGTACATCTACAGCTTCTACACTTGCATCTACTTCTTCTATCGTTTTTTGCCATAGTACATTTCCATCATAATCCAATTTTACCATCCATATATTTTTTCTCAAGTATTCCGTATATCCTACGGCAATATAGCCATCTGATACCTGACGAATCGTGTGAAGATATTCATTTGTATCATTCCCTGATTCATGGTTGATGAGCTTTTGCCATACAATATTTAGATCAGTACCTAATTTTGCTACATATCCATTAGTACCATAGTTCTCATTAATTGGATCAGGCATATATTCCTTATCTACAAGTGCAAAATTTCCATCTACTGAGGATGTTGCACCAGATACAATATATCCACCATCCACTTTAATAATGGAAGTAAGTTCATCATCACCGCTACCCCCCCATATTTTAAAAGAGGAGCTGTTACTGTTACTTCCTAATAAACCTTGCACACTAGTAGCAGATAAGTCTGAAGGTAAGTCTATAAGCATCATATCCTTATTGCCTTTGCTGTCTATAGTTTTATATTCTGTAAAGGATTGTACTTTTAATTGAGCTGCATTGGTAACTCCTGCAGCAATGTACCCTCCTGTATGGCTGTGATTTACACTCATAGCAGTCTGAGTGCTATCATAAACACTACTGTCCATACCCTCAATAACAATAGAGGATACATTCGCAGTAGCAGTTGATCCTTTTGTGATCCAAAAATTACTAGCACTAGAGTAATCAGCATTGTTTTCTGTAACCCCTGCCATCACAAAATCTTTCTTATTATCGTGAAGCAAAAAATCCTTCATCGTGGTATAAGCAACCTCAGTCGAACTATTTTCAATATAATTCGCATACATCTTCTGCCACTGAATATTAGGTGATGCTCCTCCTATAGGCTCTGCTACCACCCTCTCTGGAACCGAGATCATCCACACACTCATCCACATCATCACAAAGGACATCAATAGTGCCGTGCCCCTAGGCAGTACTTTTCTCCTCATACTTCTCGATTTCATAGCATAACTCCCTTTCGCATACAAAATAAATGCCAACTATTTTTAACATATATAATTATATCAATATTGTGGTATTTCTAAAAGAGAAAGTTTACAATTTTGATTATTTTTTTACCTTTTTTGG
>CALKRZ010000003.1 GCA_937989765.1 uncultured Clostridia bacterium
TCATAGGAAGCTTGGACACAAGCTACAGCGGATATGGCTGTAGGGCCTTGGGCGAGCACCATTGCGTTATACGCCTTTTCTACTCTCTCCCAACGGTTATCCCGATCCATCGCATAGTATCGACCCATGACTGTTGCGATCTTCCCTACACCGATCTGTCCCATTTGCTGTTCTAGCTCTTCGATAAAACCTTTTCCCGAAGAAGGCGGTGTATCCCGTCCATCTAAGAATGCATGGACATATACTTCTGTAAGTTCATACTTTTTGGCAAGTCGTAAGAGTGCATATACATGGGTATTATGACTGTGTACCCCTCCATCGGACAAAAGTCCATAGAGGTGAAGGGCTGTACCTTGCTGCTTGCAATGCTCTATAGCGCCTACTAAAGCTGGGTTTTCATAGAAATCTCCATCTTCAATGGCTTTGGTGATTCGGGTCAGTTCTTGATATACAATACGGCCTGCACCCATATTCAAATGACCTACTTCAGAATTACCCATTTGTCCTGGAGGAAGTCCTACATCAAGACCGCTGGCATGTCCCTGTACAGTAGGATATGTAGCTAATATCTTATCCATATTGGGTGTGCTCGCTTGTTTGATCGCATTGCCTTCAATTCTTTCATTAAGTCCAAATCCATCTAGGATCATTAATACGGTTGGTTTTTTGCTCATACTCATACTCCTTTTGAGATTAATAGTTTACCACTTTCTCGAATTCAGGTTTAAGGCTCGCGCCTCCTACTAATCCACCATCAATATTTGGCATTGTAAATAATTCTGTGGCATTCGCTGCACTTACGCTGCCGCCGTATTGGATCCGTATTTCATCTGCAACCGTCTGATCATAGATTTCCGCTACTACAGTACGAATGGCTGCACATACTTCTTCTGCTTGTGCAGTCGTCGCTGTTTTGCCTGTTCCGATTGCCCATATAGGCTCATAGGCAATAACCACTACTTTTGCTTGATCTGCTGTTACATCTTTTAGTGCGATCTTAGTTTGCAGACGCACTAGATCCACTGTGATCCCTTGTTCTCTTTGTGTAAGGGTTTCTCCTACGCAAAGGATTGGCACTAAATCATGTTCTAATGCCTTTAAGACCTTCTTATTTACGATCTCATTTGTTTCTTCAAAGTATTCTCTTCTTTCAGAGTGTCCAATAATGACGTATTTTACTCCTAGTTCCTTGAGCATAGCTGGTGCTGTTTCTCCTGTATACGCCCCATTTTCTTCAAAATACATATTTTGAGCACCTACTTGAATATTCGTACCCTGCACTGCTTCTAATACTGCTGCCAAAGAAACAAAAGGTGGACAGAATACTACATCTGCATCTGGATTATTCACAAGTGGTTTCAACTGTTCTACCAACGCTACTGCTTCTTTTGGTGTTTTGTTCATTTTCCAGTTTCCTGCGATTATTTTTCTACGCATGGTCGTTCCTCCTATGCCTTATTTATTGTCTACTGCCACTACGCCTGGAAGCTCTTTTCCTTCTAAGAATTCTAAGGAAGCACCGCCACCAGTAGAGATGTGTGACATTTTATCTCCAAATCCAAGGATGTTCACTGCTGCTGCAGAATCTCCACCACCAATGATGGTCGTTGCATCTGTTTGAGCCAATGCTTCTGCTACGGCAATCGTGCCTTTTGCAAAGTTTTCAAATTCAAACACACCCATAGGTCCGTTCCAGATCACTGTTTTAGCATCTTTTACTGCATCTGCAAAGATCTTTCTTGTTTCTTCTCCGATATCAAGACCTTCCCAATCTGCTTCGATGCCACCATTTGGCACAGTCTTAAATGGCGTATCATTTTTGAACTCTTGTGTAACTACTGTATCTACAGGCAGTAAAAAATTAACCCCTTTTGCTTTCGCTTTTTCCATCATTTCTCTTGCATAATCTACTCGATCGATCTCTAACAGGGATTTGCCTACTTCATGTCCTTGGGCTTTCATAAAGGTATACGCCATACCTCCACCAATGATCAATGTATCTACTTTATCAAGCAAGTTATTGATTACGTTGATCTTATCTGTGACTTTGGCTCCACCTAAAATCGCAACAAAGGGTCTTTGTGGATTGTTTACCGCATTGCCTAAGTATTCGATTTCTTTTTGCATTAAGTATCCTACTGCTGCTTCTTCCACAAACTGTGTAACCCCTACTGTAGAACAATGCGCTCTATGGGCTGCACCAAATGCATCATTGATGAAAACATCTGCCAAGGAAGCTAAGTCTTTAGAGAAGTTTTCTTCATTTTTTGTTTCTTCATTACGGTATCTGGTGTTTTGAAGAAGTACCACATCTCCATCCTTCATATCCGCTACTGCATTTTTTGCATTTTCACCTACTACATTGTCATCCGCTGCAAATACTACATCTATGCCCAAAATTTCACTCAGTCTTGTAGCCACTGGTGCTAAAGATAATTCAGGTTTTGGTTCTCCTTTTGGTTTCCCTAAGTGAGAACAAAGAATCACTTTCGCTCCATCTGCCAATAATTTTTTGATAGTGGGAAGTGCCGCTACGATTCTGTTTTCATCTGTAATTTTGCCTTCTTTTAAGGGTACATTAAAGTCGCATCTTACGAGAACCTTTTTACCTTTTACGGAAATATCGTCTACTGTTTTTTTGTTAAGCATATAAGACTCTCCCTTCATTCTTATGTATATTAATTTTTTTAAAGCCTCTTTAGTGATATAGAGTATTGACGTACACTGTACAGTCCTTCCTCTATAAAATTGCCAAAATCATGGGTTACCATTCAAAACACTGTAAAATTCCCACTATTGGCGTTTATTATTTCCATAGATTTTGTTCATGGGTACATTGTTACAAAGCCTGTCTTTTTTTTATCAATCATCCCTCAGAAAAAACTGAGCACACTAAGACATACAAAAAAAGAGGAAAGACTTTCGTTTTCCTCTTCTATTGTATCCAAAACCGTATCAAATAGCAACAAAAAATCGTAAAAAAGATTGTTCTTCTGTTATTTTTTTGACGTATCCTATGCAAATTTTATTCCAGTTTTTGGCTTTTGAATGCGCGTTCTTGCTTAGAACGTTTTGAAAGGTTATGTTCATCTAGTACACTTAACGCTACGTTTGAAGCATGGTCTGCAATTCTCTCCAAATTACTAATCACATCCAAAAACACAATGCCTGCGGTAGCACTACATGCATTCTTTGATAATCTCGCTATATGACGCGCCCGCAATTCTTCTTCCATAATGTCTATTACATCTTCTTGCGCTACTACAGCCTTTGCCAAGTCAGGGTTGTCCTGTTCTCTTGCTCGAATAGAATCTTCATAACATTCGATACAGTGTTCGAACATTGTTTTTAATTCAAAAGCAGCCGCAGTGGAGAAAGTTATTTTTTCTTCTATGGCAAGTTGAGTTAATTCTACAATGTTTTCTGCATGATCCCCAACCCGTTCAATATCATTAATCGTGTGGAATAATCCTGTAACAATTTTATGCTGCTGTTCATTGATCGATGAGTTGGATATTTTAACGAGGTATTGAGTAATTGCTCGCTCCATGGCATTGATAATCTTTTCACGACGGAATACTTTTTGCACTTTTTCTTCATTTTTCTCCAATAAGGATTCCTGTGCTACTCTCACATTATCTACTGCCATATATCCCATTCGTACCGTTTCTTTCATAGCATTTTCTAAGGCAAAGGTGGGTGTCTCCAAGATACGATCATCTAGATGCGAGATGCCTGCTTCATCTTCTTCATCATCTTTACCTTTGATCAACTTCTCCGCCATAAAGATCAGCAGTTTAGGAAATGGGAACAGTATTAATGTATTAAGTACATTAAACACGGTATGCACTGTACCAATTTCTGTCATATTGATCAAATTATCTCCAAAGGGCACATTGATAAATTTAAAATACACGATAGCAAGAATGCTAAAGAATACAGTCCCAATGATATTAAAAAGGAGATGGATATAGGCTGCTCTTTTTGCTGTTTTATTGGCTCCAATACTGGATAATAATGCCGTCACACAGGTGCCGATATTTTGTCCCATAATGATATATACGGCTGCATTCCAAGGAACTAGCGCCGCTGCAGCTAGCGTTTGAAGAATACCTACAGATGCTGAACTACTTTGAATGATAGCTGTGACTGCCGCACCTGCCAAAATACCCCACAATGGATGAACACCTAAGGTCATAAAAGCATTCGCAAAAGCGGGAGCACTTCGCAAAGGTTTCACTGCAGCACTCATCATTTCTAGTCCAAAAAATAAAATACCAAATCCAGCTACAATCTCTCCTGTCTGTTTGACAGATTTCTTCTTGGAGAACATCATCATGACCCCAATACCAATGGCAATAGGGGCTAATTCTGTAGGCTTTAAAAAATGTGACCACTCAGAACTCGCTACAATCCATCCCGTAACGGTAGTCCCAATATTGGCTCCCATAATCACACCTACAGCTTGCGTGAGTGACATTAAACCTGCATTCACAAAACCTATGGTCATGACAGTGGTGGCAGAGCTACTTTGAACAACCGCCGTTACACCGGCTCCAACCAATACGCCCATAAATCGGTTATTGGTCAAAATCTCTAGGAGTTTTTTCATTCGATTCCCTGCAGATCTTTGAAGTCCATCTCCCATAATCTGCATTCCATAGATAAACAATCCTAATCCTGCAATAAAGGCAAAAATAATTTTTGTATAATCTAGTTGACCCATGCCTTTCCCCCTATACTTTTTTTTAATTTGAAGGCCATAGTAAGATACATATTTTTTATAAATTATAGCGCCATTTCGTGTTGGACATCCATAATCCCGTAACATTGTATCACGACGAAAAAAGTAAAATCAAGTAAAACTATTTGTTTTAGCATAATATATATTTTTGGCTTAGTTATGCACAGTATTTTTGTCTTATTGATTGGGCATTTGAAAGGAATACTAGCTACGTTTTGCACTAGTTTTTTTCTACTGGATGCTTTATAATAAACTACACATCAATAGGTAGGAGTGATTTCGATGTATTACGCTGATTACCATGTTCACAGTAGCTTTTCGGATGACTGTGACATCCCCATGCAGCAAATGATCACCAAAGCGATTTCTCTTGGACTCAAAGAACTGACTTTTACAGACCATGTAGATTATGATTATCCCGATATTAACTTTCCCTTTTTGATCGATTATCATGAGTATCTGAATGTATTTCGTGAACTACAAGAAAAATATAAAACTCAAATCAAACTCACCTTAGGCGTAGAAATAGGGCTACAGTCCCATTTGAAAGATCAGATCGACACGCTCCTTACTACCATTCCCTTTGATTTTGTCATTGGCTCTAGCCATGTAGTAGATCGTCTTGATTTATATGGTGGTGATTTTTTCATAGGAAAAGATCAAAAAAATGCCTATACGCGCTACTTTGAGTATGTACTAGAGCAGATTCAGATTCATGATGGCTTCCAAGTATATGGTCATATGGATTATATCATCCGATATGGTCCTTATATAAACAAAACTGTGTCCTATGAAGAGTATAAAGACATTATTGATGAGATTCTACACACTTTGGTCAAAAAACATCAAGGACTTGAAATCAATACTTCTGGATATCGATATAAACTAAATCAAACGCATCCACAACTGCGTATATTAAAAAGATATAAAGAGTTGGGTGGAGAAATTGTGACTGTAGGCTCCGATGCTCATTATGCGAAAGATCTTTGTTCCCATTTTGATACAGCCTATGACATGCTTTGGGAGGCAGGCTTTACTGCTATTACCTGCTTTACACAAAGAAAACCTAGATGGATTGATCTCCCATAGGACGGAATAAAGCCTCTTCCAAATGGAAGAGGCTTTATTCCGTATACATATCTTAAAAAAAAGATCTCAGAAAAAGCAAGTGGTAAGGCAAATATATAAATCTTCCAACAACTGCAAAATCGCGCTTGTGCAAAGGGTAAGTTTAGTTGAAATCTGGGACGCGCTCCTTTGTTGCAGTTGTTTCCAGATTTATATATTTGCCTTACCACCACATACTTTTTCTGAGATCCCTTAGGACAAAGATCGATATCTATCGTGGCACTCCTGACAAGATGGTTCCTCCACCTACTACATAGTCTCCATCATAAAATACTACAGCTTGACCTGGGGTGATGGCGCGTTGGGGTTCATCAAATCTGCATTCTATGAAGCCTTCTTTTATGATAGAAATCGTACAGGGCGCTGCTCTATGGCTGTAGCGAATTTTGCCTTCTACCCGCATTTCTCCTTGTAACCCGTCTATCATCATAAAGTTTAGATCTCCTGCATATAGCACACTTTGAAAAACTTCATCATTGGTTCCTAGTACCACTTCATCGGTCTGAGGACGAATTTCTACTACAAACATGGGTTTTCCTAAGGCAATCCCTAGGCCTTTTCTCTGCCCTACTGTATAATAGACGATGCCCTTATGCGTTCCTAGGATATTCCCTTTTGTATCTACAAAATGACCCTGCTTGATTTTCTGATGGGTCATTTCTTGTATAAATTTGCCATAGTCATTGTCTGGGATAAAACAAATCTCTTGGCTATCTGGCTTTTGAGCCACAGTTAGTCCGATTTTCTGTGCGATTTCTCTGATTTCTTCTTTGGTATAATCCCCTACAGGCATAAGGGTATGTTGTAATTGGTCTTGGGTGAGATTATACAAAGCATAAGTTTGGTCTTTGTGTGCCGTAGCTGATTTTTTGAGTACATATCGACTCGTTTGTGGATGCTGCACAATACGAGCATAATGACCTGTAGCAATATACTCTGCCCCGATCTGCAAGGATTTTGTCAGTAGGGATTCCCATTTTACATATCGATTACAAGCGATACAAGGATTGGGCGTTCTCCCTTTCTGATACTCCTCTACAAAATAATCAATGACATCCCGTTTAAAATCATCTTTAAAATTCATCACATAATAAGGGATCTCCAACATATTGGAGACCCTTCTTGCATCATCGACTGCGGATAATCCACAGCAGCCATTGCTATCTTCTTTCTCTTCACGGCTTTCATCCTGCCAAATCTGCATGGTAATGCCGATCACATCATACCCTTGTTCTTTTAAGAGGTATGCCGCTACAGAGCTGTCCACACCACCTGACATTCCTACGACTACTTTTGGTTTTGTCATTTTAGCACCTCTTACTTTTCTTCTTCTTCTGCACCGTGATCGTGATGGTCATCTCCCTCTTTGGGAGGTTTCAAGCCTTCGATCTTTATATCGTGCTTTTGAGCATAATCCCATAATGCTGCCTGAAGCGCTTCTTCTGCCAAACAGGAGCAGTGTACCTTTACAGCTGGGAGTCCATCGAGGGCTTCCATAACCGCTTTATTTGTAATCCGCACTGCATCCTGTATGGTTTTACCGATCACGAGTTCTGTGGCCATACTGCTAGTAGCCACCGCAGCGCCACAGCCAAAGGTTTTAAATTTAGCATCGATCACTATATTATCTTCAATTTTCAGATATACTTTCATAATATCTCCACATTTTGCATTTCCTACTGTACCCACACCACTTGCTTCTTCTATCTCCCCTACATTTCTTGGGTTCATAAAATGATCCATTACTTTTTCGCTATACATATAAGCACCTCTCCTCTAGTCCTCTTCCACAATTATCTCTTTTGATTTTTTATATATTCTTCATATAAAGGGGACATTTCCCTCAGTCTTTGTACAATGGGTGGTAATACTTCTAATAGGTATTCTACCTCTTCTGCAGTATTTTCCATGCCTAAGGTAATCCGAAGAGAACCGTGGGCTTTTTCATGAGGTAGCCCAATGGCGAGGAGTACATGCGAAGGATCTAATGATCCAGAAGTACATGCTGAACCACTGGATGCAAATATACCTTTCATATCTAACAATAATAGAAGGGATTCGCCTTCTATAAATTCAAATGTAAAGTTTACGCTACCAGGCAGCCGTTCTGTAGGATGACCATTGAGCTGTACATGATCTATTTTTTCTGCAATGCCTCTGATCAATTGGTCTCGCAGGGCAATAAGCTTTTGATTGTGCGTATCCATTTCTTTCACTGCTAGTTCCATCGCCTTGCCAAATCCCACAATGCCTGATACATTTTCTGTGCCTGCTCGCCGATTTCTTTCTTGGGCACCCCCGTGGAGGATGGGCTTAATCTTTACACCCTTGCGGACATACAGTGCTCCGATCCCTTTGGGTCCATACAGTTTGTGCCCCGACATGGACAAAAGGTCTATGTTCAGATCTTTGACATGGATGGGTATATGTCCAACAGCTTGTACCGCATCTGTATGAAAAAGCACACCTTTTTCTTTGGCAATCGCACCGATTTCTTTGATAGGCTGTAGCGTGCCGATCTCATTATTCGCAAACATAATGGTGATCAAAACTGTATTATCCTTGATCGCTCCCCGAACATCTTCAGGACTCACACGACCATATTCATCTACAGGAAGATAGGTCACTTCTATACCTTTACTTTCTAGATAGTCACAAGTATGCATCACTGCATGATGTTCTATGGTAGAAGTAATAATATGGTTTCCTTTCTTTGCATTGGCTTCTATAACGCCTTTGATCGCCCAGTTATCAGATTCTGTGCCTCCTGCGGTAAAAAAAATCTCCTCTGGGGATGCACCTACCCCTTGAGCAATTTGTTCCCTTGCTTGATCTATGACTTGTTTGTTCTTTCTTGCAATGTCATATACACTAGAAGGGTTGCCAAAACTCTGGGTAAAATACGGAAGCATCGTATCCAGCACTTCTTTACGAACTGGGGTGGTTGCCGCATGATCAAAATATATTTTTGTGCTCATATATTTCACTCCTTACTGTTTTACTCGTTATAGATCTGCGAAAAAACATTTATCTTACCCTATACTTTTTGGCAGATCCTCTTTAGGCAACGTAAAGAAAAAACTTTGCAAAAATGCTGAGGATATTTTGTGTCAGACAAGGAAGCGGGTTCCGTTGCTAGAGGTGCTCGCTACTATAGTATCGCTATCAGCGGGTTCTGCTGACGCAGTATGACGCAAAATAGACCAGCAGATTGCAAATTTTTTTTTTGAAGTTGCCTTATATGTAGTACATATATTGTGTGTCTTTCTTTTGGGCATTATAGTCGTCTACCAGATTTTCAAGCGTAATGTTATCCACTACATCATTGATACTATCTCTGACTTTTTCCCAAACCCCACGGATGACACAGCATTTTCCTTTGTCACATAAAACGGGGTCTTCCTCAAGAACACAATCCACCGGAGCTAATGATCCCTCCAAGGCACGCAGAATATCTCCTACCGTAATATCTTTCGGGGATGCGCCTAGGGTATATCCCCCTTGGGCTCCACGAATACTCTTTACCAGCCCAGCTTTCCGTAAAGTGGCAATAAGCTGTTCTAGATAATGCTCTGAAATATCTTGTCGCTCTGCTATATTTTTTAGAGCAATATGCCCTTGTCTACTGTATAGAGCCAAATCCAGCATTGCTTTTAATCCATAGCGTCCTTTAGTTGATAATTTCATATTTACCCCCAACAATCCCTACCTCTGTAGTCGGTATTATAGTAACAGAATACCATTTCA
>CALKRZ010000004.1 GCA_937989765.1 uncultured Clostridia bacterium
ATACTTTTTCTGAGATCCAATGCTTTTTGATAGATTGATTTTTATGAAAGCGTATTGCCGGCAAGAATACTACCTGGTTGAAACTCCGGGCTTAGGTACACCGAAGGATCTGTTGAAATGACCCGTACTAATTGAAATTTATTTTCCAGTGCGGGTACTACCTGCACGATCTGCCCTAAGTATTGTTTTTCTTCATATGTGTATAATTTTTCATCTTCAAAGCCTGTCATAATAATATCTGTTGGAATAATTGAGTAATACAATTTACTGTTCCTCCTCAGTTGCCATTTGCTCTAGTTGTTGTTTTTGATTTTTTATTAATTCATAAAGCTTATCTACTGCGTCTGCCAGTCCACCCATTTCGTCAATAAGATTTTCTCTCACCGCCTCTTCCCCTATTACAATCGTGCCTACATCCTTCGCTAACTTTCCCGTATCTAGCATGAGTTCCCTGAATCGTTGGCTAGAAATTTTAGAATTTCGCACTACAAATTGTACAATTCGCTCCTGCATCTTATCAAAGTATTCATATGTCTGAGCGATACCAATAACCGTACCGCTCATCCGTACTGGATGAATCGTCATCGTGGCTGAGGGCGCTATAAAGCTATATTCGGCAGCAACAGCCAAGGGCACACCGATGGAATGTCCTCCACCTAATACTAAGGATACCACAGGTTTACCTAATGATGCAATCATTTCTGATATAGCCAATCCTGCTTCAACATCCCCTCCTACGGTATTTAAGATGACCAGTACTCCATCTATTTCTGTATTATCCTTAATAGAAACCAATTGAGGAATAACATGTTCATATTTTGTTGTTTTATTTTGAGGAGGCAACATAATATGTCCCTCTACTTGGCCAATGATCGTAAGGCAGTGGATATTTCCTTTTGGGTTTTTTTCTGGTTTAGGCATAGGTGTCTGTCCGTATTCTTTTATCGTATCTATTTCTTTTGGCATTTCCTCTTCGACTTTTGGAGTTGATTCTCCATTGCTATATAAAATGCTCATCTTTTCATTATCCATAGTCGCCATCTCACTCTCTCCATTTTTTTATGAAGCAGGAACATTCGTGTTGCTTATACTCAAGCTTCCCTACTTCACAAGTATGTGCATATTTTTTCACACTTTCCTTATGACTAGTATTTCTATATATGAGAGAGTTCATTCATAGACTGTATAAATGGAAAACAAAAGATATCATGTGCTAAGTTCAAATTCCTGATGGAGTGCTGTAACTGCTTGCATGATATCCTCATTGCGAATCAAACAAGAAATCGTTGTTAGTGAATCTGTGGTCTGCAGAATTTCTATTCTATTTCTTTTTAAACATCTTATAATTCGTGCCATCACGCCAGGCACTCCAGTCATTCGCTCTCCAATCAATGTAATCTTACAGCAATTTTCAATATAATAGTACTTCATTTTTTTTTCTTCCAACATTTGTCGAACTAGTTGTAAATATCGGGCATCTATAGTGAAAAATTTTCTTTCTGGAAATATATTAATAATATCTATGCTGATCCGATGATCTGCGAGTCCTGTAAATATAAGTTCATCATCAATATCACTATCTTCCATACAGATCTGTACTCGATTGGGAATATGAGCAATTCCTGTGATGACTTTTCCCGTTGTCTTTTTCAAAATATTTAATTCCTCGGCGCTGTAATGAATAATATACGTACCTGCTGTATCTGTAAATGTATTTTTTATCACTAAAGGAATATTGGCTCGCATAGCCACTTCTACTGCTCGAGGATGAATAACTTTAGCCCCACTATCCGCCATTTGAAAAACTTCACTATAATTAATCTTATCAATGACTTTGGCTGCAGAACAAATCCTAGGATCTGCTGTCATGATTCCATCTACGTCAGTGTATATTTCAATCACATCGGCTTTGACCGCTTCTCCCACCAAACTAGCCGTTGTGTCACTCCCCCCTCGACCTAAGGTAGTTACATTGCCAGACTCACTCATTCCTTGAAAACCAGCCACAATAGGCACAATACCTTTTTTTAATAAAAGTAAAATCGCAGAAGGATCTACCCGTAGAATATCAGCCTGACCATAAGACTCATCTGTAATGATCCCTGCTTGCCCTCCTGTTAATACAGTGGCTTCATATCCACTGGCATGTAGGGTATTGCATAATACAACTGCTGAAATGACTTCTCCACAAGCCATGAGTAAATCCAATTCTCTTTGGGGTGGATTTTCATTCCCTTGTTTTATCATATTGATAAAAGTATCGGTTGCATAAGGATCTCCACTGCGACCAATAGCAGAAACTACCACAACTAACTCCTTGCCTACTCGCTTTGCTTTTATTATTTTATCTATTACTTTTTTACGGGTTTCTTCTGTGGCCATAGAAGTTCCCCCAAACTTTTGCACCACTATGCTCATTGATAATCCCCCTCTATCTACTTCTTCTCGTATTGTCAGTGTAAGCTCTTATTGCAGGGAAAATGTCTTATATATGCTTACTTCCTAATATTACTCTATGCATAAAGTGTGATATGATGCATGACCTACTTTCATCAAATGACTTCTACATAACAAATCTATCCCATAAAAAGACTTCCTACATATCTAGGAAGTCTTTTTATGGGATAGATTTATAATCTTGTTTAGTATTTCTTGTTCCGTAAAAATATTCTTTTCTAGAAGCAGTTCGATACAGCTTTTTACGATGGTATACGCATCTTGTGATTGAAGAATTGTATTTGGTAAGACAGACGCATTCTCAGCCTTTGTCCTTCCCCAACGGCTTGCCAAAAGATACAACGCATAATATGGTTCTTTTTGAACATACTCGATAGAGTTAAATAATAACTCTCCTTCCCTCCGCATCACTCTTTGGAGTACATTTTGTATATTTTCGATATATGCCCTATCTTTTTGGTCGCTACCATAAAAAGAAGCGATGACAGATTTACACCCTTGTTCTTCTATTTGCTCCAACAGCTTTGGTAGCTTATCTAGAAATTTTTCTTGATATCCGCCTCCCCCTGTAGCACATATGAAAAAGCGAAAAACTCTTCCAGCAGTAAAGAGCTTATTGATTTCTTCGTATCCATATTCATATTGAAAAGCAACCTCAAAACTGTCTTCATACATATTCAGAAGCCAAAAGAGCGGTTGAATATAGGTAGAGCCTATATTTCTTTTGGCATAGGGTATATGGATATGAATGAATACCAAATCTGAAAATACAGATGCTACTTCTTCTATCGCCTCTACCCATGATGCAGTAGAAAAGCAAACCATATGGATGTTTTGTTTTCTATCCATTCCTGTGCAGATTTCTCTTAACTTTTGTAGATCTTTCTCATGAAACAAAGACATAACCACCAAGGTCATGGATGAACCTATATCCTTTTGCCACAGAATACTTA
>CALKRZ010000005.1 GCA_937989765.1 uncultured Clostridia bacterium
AAAGAGGTTTATTCCTTTGACCTAAAGAAAACTTTAGGTTAACTTAAGGTTGCGTTAAACCTATAATCTGTAAAACTATGGTAAGATGTAATGAAAGTATAATTTGAGGATTACAATGGTAAGTCTTTTATAGTATAACAGAAATTTTTGTAACATGTAATATTTTATGACATATTATTAAAGAGGAAGGTTCAAATCAATATGTATTCACAAAAAATAGAGAGTTTGTGTTTGAAACAAAAGATAAGGCTGGAAATAAAACTCATAGCACATTGGATTGACCATAGCTTCAAGTAAATAAAGTAGCCTCTTTCGTTGAATAAGAACGAAAGAGGTAATTTTTTGTCGTTTTTCTTGATTATTTGAATGATTTTCTGTATAATCATGTTGTTAAAGTAGTAAGAGGAATTTGGAGGGTAATGATATGGGAAAAGCGTTGATTATTGGAGCAGGCGGCGTTTCAAATGTAGTGGTGCATAAATGCTGTCAGAATCCAGATGTTTTTGAAGAAATATGTATAGCTAGCAGAACGATTGAAAAATGTGAGGCTATGAAGAATACACTTGAGGGAAGTCGTACCAAAATTCATACTGCGCAGCTGGATGCAGATGATACAGATATGGTGATAGACCTCATTATGAGTTTTAGACCAGATATAGTGATCAATGTGGCTCTCCCTTATCAGGATTTATCGATCATGGATGCCTGTCTAGCAACAGGAGTACATTATGTAGATACCGCCAATTATGAACCACCTGAAACACCCAAATTCGAGTATAAATGGCAGTGGGCATATAAAGAACGATTTGAAAAAGCGGGAATCACTGCACTTTTAGGAAGTGGTTTTGATCCTGGTGTGACGGGTGTTTTTTGTGCGTATGCCCAAAAACATTATTTTGATGAAATTCATTCTATTGATATTGTGGATGCCAATGCAGGGGATCATGGCTATCCTTTTGCAACCAATTTTAACCCAGAAATTAATATTCGGGAAATTACAGCCAATGGCAGATATTTTAAAAAGGGCGAATGGATAGAAACAGATCCTCTTTCAATAAAAAAAGTGTATGATTTTCCAGAGATAGGTCCCAAAAATATCTATTTATTATATCATGAAGAATTAGAATCCTTAGCCGTAAATATAAAAGGGGTCAAGCAGATTAGGTTTTGGATGACTTTTTCAGACAATTACTTAAATCATTTGCGTGTGCTTGAAAATGTGGGAATGACTTCTATTTCACCTATTGCATATGAAGGACAAGAAATCATTCCCCTACAATTTTTAAAGGCGATGCTCCCAGATCCTTCTTCTCTTGGTGCGAGAACCAAGGGAAAAACCAATATAGGTTGTATTATCCAAGGCATAAAGGATGGAAAACCAAAGACGTATTATGTGTATAATGTATGTGTACATGAAGAATGTTATGAAGAAGTAGGTTCACAAGCGATATCCTACACTACAGGTGTTCCAGCCATGATTGGTGCGATGTTGCTACTAAAAGGTATCTGGAAAAAACCAGGTGTTTTCAATGTGGAAGAATTTGATCCAGATCCGTTTATGGAAGCTTTAAATAAATATGGGCTGCCGTGGAAAGAAGATTTTTCACCAACGCTTTTAGATTGAGGGATATAGTATGAATATAGATATAAGTACACTACCATCTCCTTGTTATATAGTGGATGAACGACTTCTTAAGAAAAATTTAGAAATACTCGATTCTGTGCAACAGCGGACAGGATGTAGTATACTTCTGGCATTGAAAGGATTTTCCATGTTTTCTGTCTTTCCTTTAGTCGGTAGTTATTTAAAAGGGATCACAGCGAGTTCCCTATTTGAGGCAAGGCTCGGCTATGAACAGATGGGAAAGGAAGTTCATGCGTATGCCCCGGCATACGTGGAGCATGAATTTGATGAACTGCTTACCTATTGTGATCATATCGTTTTTAATTCTTTTGATCAGTGGAATCGATTTAAATATAAAGTGAAAAATCATGCTTCAAAAAAAATAGAATGTGGCATTCGAATTAATCCTGAGTATTCTGAAATAGCGACACCCATGTATGATCCTTGTTATAAAAATTCTAGATTAGGCGTTACTTTGTCTAATTTCAAACCCGATGAACTGGATGGGATTGACGGTATTCATTTTCATACGATGTGTGAACAAAATTCAGATACGCTAGAACGGATTATTAAAGTAGTAGATGAAAAGTTCGGAGAGTTTATAAAAAGGATGAAATGGATCAATTTAGGTGGAGGTCATCATATCACAAGACCGGATTATGATCTGGAAACGCTGATTCGCTGTATTATGTTTTTTAAGGGCAAATATGGTGTAGATGTGTATCTAGAACCAGGAGAAGCGATTGCTTTGAATACTGGGTTTCTTGTGTGTACGGTTCTTGATATTGTGGATAATGATATGAAGATCGCTATTTTGGATACTTCCGCGGCATGTCATATGCCCGATGTACTAGAAATGCCGTATAGACCTAATATCATTGATGCGGGACAGCCTGAGGAGTATGCATATACGTATAGACTTGGAGGACATACTTGTCTGGCTGGTGATATTATAGGTGATTATTCATTTAAAGAACCATTAAAGCCAGGAGATCGGCTTGTGTTCTGTGATATGGCGCATTATACAATGGTCAAAAACAATATGTTTAATGGGGTCAATCTTCCATCAATTGCACTTTATAGCGAAACAGAAGGTGTCAAGGTGATTAGACAATTTGGGTATGATGAGTATAAATGCCGATTATCCTAATAGATAAGCCTAGGTTTAAATAGTCGGATAATTTGTTTTTGTATTGACAGTAGAAATAAAATATGGTACTGTTTTAATTGTGTTATAAATCAATTTTTTTGAATGTAGGAGGATTTTAAATGAAAAAGAACGGTACAGTAAAATGGTTTAATGCAGAAAAAGGATTTGGATTTATCTCTGTAGAGGGAGAAGATGATGTATTCGTACATTTCTCAGCAATCCAAACAGAAGGTTACAAAACAATAGAAGAAGGCCAAGCAGTTGAATTCGAAGTAGTTCAAGGCGCAAAAGGACCTCAAGCTTCTAATGTAGTTCGCTTATAATCGTCAACTAATTGCACAAGTTTGCATGCTATAGAGAGATTATGGGAACACCGCCCTTCATACATTGTATGAAGGGCGTTTTTTGATGCGCCCAGCATCTTTAAAACATGAGTGTATAAAGGTCTTTTCTTTTTTTATAGAAATGATTTTAAAAGTATAAGGATTTATTTTTTTGCAATTTGTGGTACAATAGGATGGTATATAAAGAAAATAAAGGGTCAATAGAATCATGTGCTTTAATCAGATGTTTTCTTTTTGATGCCTTATAGAAGATAGGAGATAGATGATGAAATCCTTAGGCCTTTGCATCGGTGCATCTAATATCGGATTTGTAATCCTAGAACAAGATCAAGATACGATAAAAGTAATAGAATCTAAAACCATAGCCCATGAGGGTAATCCCCGAAAAGTCGTAGGAACACTGCTTACGAGCAATGTCCTGAAATCTGTAGATCGTATGGCTGTAACAGGAAGAAAACTTCGACATATGCTCAATGTTTCGACCGTTTCAGAACCAGAAGCTGTAGAATACGCATATCAATTCAACAAAGAAAACCATGGAGACGTAAGTATTGTGGTAAGTGCCGGTGGAGAAACATTTATGGTATACCAACTAGATTATAATGGAAAGATTATTGATGTATATACAGGAAATAAATGTGCATCTGGTACAGGAGAGTTTTTTCTCCAACAGCTAAAAAGGATGGATGTATCTGTGGAAGAAGCTGTTTCTTCAGCAGATCTAGAAAATCCTTATAAAGTAGCAGGGCGATGTTCAGTATTTTGCAAAAGCGATTGTACCCATGCACTGAATAAAGGCGCGCCCAAAGAAAGTGTCATCGCAGGATTATGTGATATGATGGCAGGCAAGATCATGGAAATTATAAAACGGGTAGAGTACAAAAAAGTACTGATCATTGGTGGAACGGCTGAAAATAGTGTGATGATTGATTTTCTACAAAGAAAAATAGGGGATGTATCTATTTCACCCTATGCCAAAGCTTTTGAAGCAGTAGGAGCAGCTCTATGGGCACTGCAGAATGAAGTAAAGCCCTTGCCAGATCCCGCATCCTTATTTAGTCATCAAGAAAGTTCTTTTTCCTTTCTGCCCCCTTTAAAAGATTTTGAGTCTAAAGTTATTTTTAAAGAAATGGCAAGGCAAAAGCCTAAAAAAGGAGATCAATGTATCATTGGTCTAGATGTAGGATCGACTACAACCAAAGCGGTTTTGATGCGAAGCAAGGATCGAGCTATTTTGGCTAGTGTATACTTAAGAACGAATGGTGATCCGATAGGGGCTTCCAAACGATGTTATGAGGAGCTGCAAAAGCAGTTGGGTGTGGAAATACAGATCAACGGCTTAGGTGTGACGGGTTCAGGTAGACAGATTGCTGGACTCCATGCCCTGACTCCAGCTGTCATCAATGAAATCATTGCCCATGCGGCGGCGGCAGTTTATTTTGATCCAGAGGTGGATACCATCTTTGAAATAGGAGGACAGGACGCTAAATATACATATATTACGAATGGGGTCGCTTCAGATTATGCGATGAATGAAGCCTGTTCTGCAGGTACGGGTTCTTTTCTGGAGGAGTCAGCAAAGGAATCCTTGGATATCGATACCTTACAGATTGGTACCATTGCCCTGCAGAGTACCAATCCGCCTAATTTTAGTGACCAATGTGCGGCATTTATTTCTAGCGATATAAAGAGTGCCATACAGGAAGGCATAGAAATTAGAGATATTGCAGCAGGTTTAGTGTACTCTATTGGGATGAACTACATCAATAGGGTAAAAGGAAACCGAGCAGTGGGCAATAAGGTATTTATGCAAGGGGGCGTTTGTTACAATAAAGCAGTACCCTTGGCGATGGCATCCCTCACAGGAAAAGAGATCATTGTACCCCCAGATCCAGGACTCATGGGCGCTTTTGGCGTCGCATTAGAAGTAAGAAACAAGCTAAAATTAGGTCTAATCCCCTCTATGCAATTTGACTTAAAAGAGCTAGCGGAGCGAGAGGTAGCGTACAAGCAGTCCTTCGTATGTGTAGGAGGCAAGGAAAAGTGTGATCGGAAATGTAATATTAATCGGATCGTCATAAAGGGAAAGACCTATCCCTTTGGAGGCGCTTGCAATAAATACTACAATATGATGCGTGATCAGTCAGAAATAGATGTAGCATCTTTAGATTTAGTGCATTTACGAGAGAAACTACTATTTGAAACGTATGGGTTACAGTATAAGAAGCCTACTACCAATCCTGTAGGCAAAAAGGTAGGAATCATTAATTCCTTATTAGTGAACTCTCTGTTTCCTTTATACTATAATTACTTCGCAGCCTTGGGTTATGAAGTGATTTATACAGATGAGATTAATACACAGGCAATTGATCGAAAAGGATCTTCTTTTTGTTATCCCATAGAGATTGCCCATGGGGCATTAGGAAGCCTATGTGAAAAAGATCCAGATATTTACTTTTTACCTCATGTAAAGTCCATGCCAGTAAAAAATGGCGCAGATGCCAGTGTTACATGCCCTTTTGTACAGGCAGAACCCTATTATTTGACGACTGCTTTTCCAGAAATCAAGCAAAAAATTCTCCTAACGCCTGTACTTGAGATGGGGAAGGGGTATGCGGAAGCCAAAGATGTATTTATACAGATTGGTTTGGATTTAGGGCATGATCGAAATAGAATTGAAGAAGCTTTTAACCACGCAGTACAAGCGCAAATAGGTTTCGGGGAGGCTTGTCAGGCAGAGGGACAAAAGTTTTTAGCCGAACTGGAAGCAGACCCTAGTAAAATAGCAGTGGTATTGTTTGGTCGTCCTTACAATGCTTTTACCAAACAGGCAAATATGGGAATCCCACATAAGTTTGCGTCTAGAGGAATTGCGATCATACCTCATGATTTTCTGCCTTATGGAGAGGAAGAATCCATTTCTAGCATGTACTGGGCGATGGGGCAGACGATTATGAAAGCCAGTAAGACTGTAAAACGTCACCCTCAACTTTTTGGCACCTATATTACTAATTTTAGCTGTGGCCCCGATTCTTTTGTAGTAGGCTATTTCCGCAATGAAATGGGGCAGAAGCCATCATTGACATTAGAACTCGATGGACATACGGCAGATGCGGGTTTGGATACACGAATCGAAGCATTTCTAGATGTAGTTACAAGTTATATTCAGATTACGAAGGGACAGATCCTACCCTCTGCAATCGCATTTCGTCCAGCAGTTACAGTCACAGAGAACGGAAATACATGGATTGAAGATTCCAAAGGAGTACGCTATACCCTTCAGGACAAGAAAATCCACTTACTGATTCCTTCTATGGGAGATATGGGTTCTAAACTTTTGGCAGCTACCTTTCGATATACAGGGGTATATGCTACGGCAGCACCAGCACCTACAGAAAAAGAATTAAAACTCGGAAGAGCTTTTGCATCTTGCAAGGAATGTCTGCCACTACTCCTTACGATTGGAAGTTTGACAGATTATTTAGATACCAGAACGACTACAGATGAATTATTGGTATATTTCATGCCAGAAACCTCCGGCCCCTGTCGTTTTGGACAGTATAATATTCTGATGAAGAATGTCATAGAAAAACAGAGGCTAGAAGATATAGCGCTGTTCTCCCTGACTTCAGAAAATAGCTATGCAGGTTTAGGCACTCAGTTTGTACTTCGGGCATGGCATTCGATTATTATATCAGATACCCTAGAAGAGATTCGCAGTGCAATACTGGTATTGGCAGAAGATCAGGAAAAGGCTATGGCAATATATGAAGAAGTTTGTCAAAAGATCATTTATGCAGTAGAACATGATTCGTGGGTACAACTCAAGAAGACGCTTAAGGCGTGTGTACAGGAACTAAATGATATTAAAAGAATAGGCACGATTGAAGAGGCAGTGAAGGTAGCTTTAATCGGAGAAATTTATGTGAGACGGGATGACTTCTCTAGACAATATCTGATAGAAAAGATGGCTAAGAAAAATATTATAGTCCGTACAGCGCCTATTGCTGAGTGGATCTATTACTGTGACTATATCGTAAAGCATAAGTTGGTTGTAAAATCTTCATGGAAAAGTCAATTCAAAGTTATTATACAAGGGTTTTTCAAAAACAAATATGAAAAAACCATCAAAGAAATATTTTCAAAGTCAGGTTTTTATGAAACACACTTGATTGATGTGGATCGGATTATTGATAATGTATCAGATCTTATATCTCCAAAACTAACCGGAGAGACGATATTAACTGTGGGTTCTGCCATTACAGAAGTGATAGAAGAGGTATCCGGTGTATTATCCATTGGTCCTTTTGGGTGCATGCCTGCTCGTATAGCCGAAGCGATCATTAGTGAAAGTATGAATCAAAAGAAGCTTCATATTGCCAGAGATCAGAAGTTGGTACAGAAAGTCATGGAGCATTATCCATCATTACCATTTTTATCTATAGAAACAGATGGCAATACATTTCCACAGGTGATAGAGGCACGACTAGAAACCTTCTGTCTACAGGTAGAACGACTTCATCACCATATTCAAACAGTCAAAAAACAGGAAATTATATAGGCATCTTCGAAAAAGGGATCTCAGAAAAAGTATGTGGTGGTAAGGCAAATATATAAATCTGGAAACAACTGCAACAAAGGAGCGCATCCCAGATTTCAACTAAACTTACCCTTT
>CALKRZ010000006.1 GCA_937989765.1 uncultured Clostridia bacterium
ATATACTATTTGTTTTTGTCGAAATAACTACTGGAATATTATTCATGCTGAATGTGAGTTTTACAACGAATATCTTGAAATAGTATGAAATATTTTCCAATAAAATCATAATAAAAAAGAACTATTGTATTTTTCCAATAGTCCTTTTTAGATAGGTCAATAGATATGGGTGTAGGTAAGTATGTTTTAAAGATTTATGGTATTTCAATACCAATTTGCTTCATTAGATATAAGGCATTCAAGCTAGATGAAATACCTCGACGCAGTGTATAGTCAAAATAGATCTGCTCATTTTTATAATACTCCTCAAAATGATAATTTTCTACAGTTTTTTCAGGTTCCATTCCTAATGCTCCTAACTCCAAGTCATGGGTTGAAACCAAACCCAAAGCCCTTGCTTTATATAAATGTTTGATTAAGGTTTTGGCTCCTATATGACGATCTCCAGAATTTGTACCTTTGAAGATCTCATCTAATAAAAAGAAGACTGGTTTACCTTTTTTTGCTGCATCTATAATTGCTTTTATTCGCAGTAATTCTGCATAAAAAGAAGAAATGTTTTTTTCAAGGTTATCTTTTGTCCGCATGGATGTATAAATTTCCATAAAGGAACAGTGAAATTCTTGGGCACAAACGGGAGCACCGGTATATGCTAGTATGAGATTAATGCCTAAGGATCTTAGAAAAGTACTTTTTCCAGACATATTAGAACCCGTAATCAGTCCGATGGGAATTTTTTCTGTTAGATATAAATCATTACATACCCTCAGATTAGAAGGAATCAGAGGATGACCTAAAGCTTTTGCTTTTAGACATAATTTGTTTTCAGTAAAACTTGGTAACACCCATTGAGGGTGATCGTGCCCAATAACAGCAAAACTACACAAGGATTCTACCTCACCTATAACATGAAGAGTATTAGACAAGTGTTTGCCAAATTTACTTTTCCAATATTCTAATGCTAAAATGCACTGAAAATCCCATAGAGTTAGAATATTAAAAGGGAGATAAAATTGACTTCTCCGAAAAGAAATCATGTCTGCAATGATTTCTAATTTTTGTAATTGTTTATATGCAGGAACCTTAGATGCATTCTTTAAAGACTGCTGCAGTCGTTTTAGATAAACGGACTCAAATTTTTCTTTTTCAAACAGAGCAAGAAGTTGTGAATACATTTGTATAGGTTGTTTATGCGTATCAATGGTATGAATAGGCTCATACGTTTTTTTTGATTTGATAAGAAGTACTGTTCCTTGAACAAAGAATAGTATAAAGGGGATCCAATAAGAGATTGATGAAATCAAGATACTAGCTACTAATGAAGCAATTGTAATAAAGGGGGAAAAAACAATGATCCAAACAGTCCAAGGGTTGTTAAAAATTGAAGGGCATGTACTCCACGCAAATAAACTTGCAGGATTTTGTGCTTTTTCAAATACGATCTTACCTTCTGCTTGAAACTTTTGCCTCCAGTTAAGTTTTTGCCCCAATTCCATAATAGCTTTTTGTCTTACCTGTAGTTCAGTTATATTACGCAGGGGTGTAAGTAACGATTGCTTCAACAATTCTCTTCCTAGGAAAGTATTTGTAGTATTGATCCATTGGAACAAAGATGATCTGCCAAATAGATCAAGGTCACCAGAAAATAAATGCTCATCATCTTGATATTCTTCACCCGTATCTTTGCTTTCTTTCCATTCAGAGGAAAGTCTACGGAGAGATTGTTCATTGATCTCCTTTAAAGCAGCAGTATACTTTAGTTGCTGCAACACAGCAGCATGTTTGGCAGCGGTTATAATAAAAGCAATCAATATAGACAAAAGAATAAATATGCATAGCACATAAGCATGTATAGAATATAGATAAAGCCCAAGTCCTATTCCTATTACTACAATAAGTAGTCGAATATTACTCAAAAATGTACTTGTTGCTTTTACTGTCTGAAGTTGTTGCTCATAAGAATGTATAAGTTTTCGATACACATCACCTGTATAAAATATTTAAATACACTCCCCTTCTAAATCAAAGAACATATCCTTTAGGATATGTTCTGCAATTTTACGAATATTATTCTATTTGCCAGTCTGATACAGGAATTTTAAAGTAAAAAGTGGACCCTTGATCAGGGATAGAATCAACCCATATACTTCCATCCATTATCTCTACATATTTAGCTGTTACGGCCAATCCTAAGCCCATTCCTCCATATTGTCTGGAATAGGTAGAGTCTCCTTGGGTAAATGATTCAAATAGTAGTGGGATATGACTTAGGGGGATGCCGATGCCAGTATCTCGTACAGAGAATTGGATGACTATGGAATCTACTTGATTATCTAACAATACAGCAGATATTTCTATTTCTCCTAAAGTGGTATATTTTAATGCATTTTCAAGAAGATTTTGAAGTATCTTTTGAATCTTACTCAGATCTCCTACTATGGCTTCAGGAATAAGCGGATCTATATGATAATGAAGCTTAATATTTTTTTCAACTGCAGCAGATAGATAAGAAGTATAGATTTGATAGATACACGCTGTAAGATTAAACGGTTGGGGTTGAATAGGTATCTGGTTGCTAAATAATTTAGAGTATAAAATAAGGGCATCTATCGTTTGAAATAGGGTATGACTATTCTGAACAATATCTTGGATATATTCTTTTTGTTGTGTATGTAAATCAGTTCGCAAAAGAAGCCCTGACATACCCATGATCGCATGGAGAGGGGTACGAAGTTCGTGACCGATAATATCTAAAATCTGCAACTGAGCATGCTCGATCGTAGAATTCATAGATGGCTGAGAAGAGCCGTTTTGGTAACATTTATTAGATTCAAGAGTCATTATACCATTCCTCTTCGATTTGATCCCTTAGTAGATTTATGATATTTGTACATGTTTTAATCGAATAGTCATAATGGACACATCGTCATGAAAGCGTTGCTCTCCATCAGAAAGCAGTGCTTCTGTGACCATATCTACAATCTGACTAGGGTTTTCATAGGTAGAGAATTCATAGAGTGTCTTTGCACGTTCATGATGGATTGGTTTATTTGCAATCTGGGTAAATATACCGTCAGTATACATCATGACAATATCATCCATGGATAGGATTAATTCATTGGTTTTATAGAGCGCTTCTTTAGATACGCCCAAAGCTCCATAGTTTTTGTGAATCATATCATTCGTTCCATCCATATGGATGATGATGGGATATGGATGACCCGCATTGGAATAGGATAGATTTTGCTCTTCTAATACGCCGATAAAAGCTGTAAATACAAATTGCCCATTGAAAACATCACAGAAATATCGATTCATTTCTTGGAGTACTTCATGGGGTTTAGTAAATTCATGAATACAATGATAAAAAAGCACTTTTACCATAGAAGAAACCATAGCAGCAGTAATACCATCAGAGGATATATCAGCCATGATAAACCATGTTCGTTGCTTTACCTGAATCACATCATAAAAGTCCCCACTTAATTCACTACATGGTATATATTTTCCAACAATATCAATATTTTGTATTTGGTTGGCCTGAGCAATAAGAGAATCTTGAAATATACGAGCAAGTTTTATTTGCTCGTTCATCTTTTCATTGATTCTCATGAGTTCTTTTTTGTGATCATAGCTTTTTAATACATTCATTACTTTTAAAGGAAGTATGATTTCCATTTGATCTAGAGTCAAAGGCTTTGTGAAATATTCATTGGCTCCCATAGATAATGCTTTCTGGATACTATCTATTCCGTCCAAGGCAGAGTTCACGATTACTGGAATTTCTTTATAGTGCTCTTGAATTTTTAATTCTTGAAGGACTTCAAATCCATCTTTTCCAGGCATCATTAAGTCTAAAATAATCAAGTCAATATCTCTACGAGCAATACAATCTAATGCCTTAAAACCATCCTCCGCATCATAAAAAGTAGCGGGTTCTACATACTTTTCTAGAACTGATTTCATAAGCTTTCTATTTAATGCCACATCATCTACAATTAAAATATTGTATCTCATTCATCATCCCTCCGTGGTCACTGCGAATGTTTTCAAAGGAAGTAATACATCGCTACCAGTTTATTCCTTTGACAAATATTATAGTATAAAACACAATATAATTCAATTATATTTGAAAGTTCATACAGATGATTATGCGGTATTAAGAGTATACTTGTTTGCCCTTTACAAAGGTTTGAAGTATTTTACCTTTTAATTCCATACCATTATAAGGAGAGAATTTAGCTTTAGATATAAATTCAGAAGCATTTACAGTAAAATTCTGTTTTGGATCCATAATGACCAGGTCAGCATCCATGCCTACTTCAATCAGTCCTTTATGGAGAGCTAGTATTTGGGCAGGGTTTGTAGACATTTTTTGTACTAACTGGCCTAAGGATAATATATTTTTTTCTACTAAATAATTATAGCTAAGGGAAAAAGCAGTTTCAAAACTAGAAATACCATATGCCGCATCATCAAACTCTGTCTGTTTGGATTCTATAGTGGTTGGGGTATGACTCGTACTAATTACATCAATCGTATTATCTTTTAAGCCTTCCAAGATAGCCTCTACATCTTCGGAAGTTCGTAGTGGAGGTCGAACCTTTGCAAATGTATTATATTTTTTTAGGATTTGCTCTGTTAGGGTAAAATAATGAGGAGAAGTATCTGCTGTTACCATAACCCCGCGTTTTTTTGCTTGACGTATGAGTTCTACCGTTCCTTTTGTACTGATATGGGCAATATGGAGCCGGCACTGAGTATTTTCAGCCAGTACTAGATTTCTAGCTACAGCCACTTCTTCTGCCTCACGAGGAATTCCATGTAGACCCAAGAGTGTAGACATATAACCTTCATTAATAACTCCATGGCGTGATAAATTTACATCTTCGCAGTGGGTAATAATAGGGATATCAAACATTCTAACATATTTCATGATATTCCATAGCAAATTGCTATCCATGATGGGAATATCTCCATCGGATACAGCTACAATACCTGCAAAACGCATTTCTCCAATTTCGGAGAGCTCTTTGCCTTGGCAAGCTATGGACATACTACCATAAGGCAATACATTGACATAAGCATCAGATCTACTTTTTGAGAGGATATATTCTACAACAGTTTTATTGTCAATGGCAGGATGGGTATTAGGCTGACAGGTAATAGTAGTAAATCCACCACGCGCAGCACTTTTTGAACCACTTTCAATATTTTCGCGGTTTTCAGAGCCTGGTTCACAGAGATGACAGTGCATATCGATGAGTCCAGGAATTACAACCTTTTCTGATGCATCAATAATTTCAGAGTTGATTGTTTCCAAGTTTCGTCCAATACTTTGGATGATTCCGTTATCAATATAAATATCCGTCGGTTCCTTTGAATTAATATGGGGAGAGATCACATATCCGTTTTTAATCAATAGTTTCACCAGGAATCCCTCCTTTTTTGGATAGTAGATATAATAATGCCATTCTAACAGCTACCCCGTTGGTGATTTGGTCATTGATCAAGCACTGTTCACAATCAATGACTTCAGAAGCAATTTCAATTCCTCGATTGATGGGGCCAGGATGCATGACAATGGCATCAGGTTTGGCATACTGTAGTCTTTTTTTGTCAATTTTAAATAGATGTTTATATTCACTTAGGGACGGGAGCAGATTCGTATCTTGTCTTTCCACTTGCATCCGTAGAGACATAATAACATCCGCATCAATCAGTGCTTCAGCAGCACTATAGAATACTTTCACACCCAGTTTTTCTATTTGCGCAGGAATTAAAGTGGGAGGACCTGCTACACATACTTCGGCTCCTAACTTTACCAGCCCCCATATATTACTTTTTGCAACACGATTATGAGCAATATCGCCGATGATGGCTACTTTCAAACCTTCAAAAGAGCCCTTCCGTTCTTTAATAGTCATAAGATCCAAGAGTGCTTGACTTGGGTTTTCATTTTGACCATCTCCTGCATTGATAACAGAAGCACTCACATGTTCTGCTAAAAGATAAGGAGCCCCTGCCATAGGATGTCGAATAATAATAAAATCTGTACCCATTTGATCAATAATACGACCCATATCTTTTAGAGATTCTCCACGAGTTAGATGTTTTGGTATAGTTACATCTACTGTATTTGCACTGAGATACTGTGCTGCTAATTCAAAGGAGAGACGAGAACGAGAACTTTGTTCATAAAATAGTAGTACAGCTGATTTACCCTGAAGGTGAGGTGATTTTTTACTTTTTTGAGTGAGTATATATTTCATGGTTTCAGCAGTATTTAAAATGTAATGAATTTCTTCGGATTCTAAAGACCGTAAGCCTAAAAAATCTTTTCTTTTAAAGATCACAGAAATACCTCCTAAATGCTAAAAAGCAGTACAAGTGTACTGCTTATAGATTATCAACTAGAAAGATGAAATATTTATAGTTGAT
>CALKRZ010000007.1 GCA_937989765.1 uncultured Clostridia bacterium
TCTTTTATTACTTATGGGGATAATGGAGTTTGGAAGAATTTTTGGGGCATATCTTCTTGTGACCCATGCATCTAGGGAAGGGGCTCGTTTGGCAGCGGTAGGTAGGCCTTATACAGAAGTGCAGCAAAAGGTGATTAATAAAGTGGGTATGCTCAATGTAAAAGATCTTCAGGTCATCATTACACCTTCCCAATCTCAAAGAAAGAGTGGGGAGGATATAAAGGTAACAGTACAATACAAAATTCCTATTTATGCACCGATTGTGCAGCGTATGATTCCCAATCCTTTTTCTATGCAGTCCTATACTTTTATGAGGGTGGAATGACCATGGGACATATAATTCGAAAGATGATGAAAGATGAAGGTGGCAGTGCATCTATTATTTTGGCGGCAACTATGGTAGTACTGTTAGGCATGGCAGCTTTGGTAGTGGATGGTGGGATGATGTATCTTCAACAGGGAAGGCTACAAAATGCAGCCGATGCAGCAGCGCTCGCAGCAGCTCACGATTTACCAGAGTCACCCATAAGTGCATCCCAAAGCGCTATGAAATATACAGCTATGAATGAAGTAGATCCTAAACTTGTGAGTATACAGTTTTCAGATCAAAATAGAGTCATAGAAGTAGCTGTGCAGCAATCTGTAGAATTCCACTTTGCAAAGATATTCAATATGAAAGATGCAATCATACAAGGAAGGGCAAAAGCAAGGGTAGGTTCCCTTTCTTCTACCATAGGTCTCCGTCCCTTGGCGGTGGAGCATCAGATCTTTGAGTTTGGAGTGCCATATACCCTAAAAGAAGGAGCAGGAGATGGTACTAGCGGTAATTATGCGGCGATAGCGCTAGGAGGAACTGGGTCTTCTGTGTATAAGAATAATTTGATTGCAGGATATCAGGGAATTGTGAAAGTAGGAGATGTGGTGGATACAGAAACAGGGAATATGTCTGGTAGTACATTTCAAGGAGTCAAAGAGATCATTCAGTCAGATCCTCACAGTCCCAAGTGTACCTATCCCCATATAGAAGGGGATTGTCCCAGAGTGATCCACATTCCCATAGTCAACAGCCTTCAAGTGAATGGAAAAAAAGCAGTAAAAATTCTAGGATTTGGGGCTTTTTTTGTAGAGGATGTAGTGAGTAAAGGAGGAAAGACGGAGATCCAAGGACGTTTTATTAGAACCCTAGCCCAGGGAGCTATTGATTCTGCTGGAGGTGATTATGGAGTGCGAGGTATAAAACTGGTGGAATAAGGAGGTCTTTTATGGAACCCATCAATAAAAAAATTGCGATAGCTGCCGTGATTATGGCATTTATTACGTCATTATTTGTATATTTTTATCTATCAGGATTAAAAAAACACGAAGCTAAAGTAGAGTTTGTTACCATCTATACGGCTAAGGAAATCATCCCAGCCAAAATGAATATTGATAGTACCATGATCGAAGAAGTTAAAATTCCTGTAGATATTACTTTACCTAAAGGGATTTTGAATAAAGAAGAAATCATAGGGAAGCTGACAAAGGAGCGAATATTAGCAGGAGAGCCTATTTTGGAAGAACGGCTGATTCCTAGCAAAAATCCTACCATGGCTTATATTATACCCAAAGGAAAGAGAGCTGTTACGATTGGGGTGAATGAAGTTATTGAAGTAGGAGATTTTATTTATCCAGGAGATCATATTGATGTACTGGCAACTTTTGAGGAAGAAGAAAAAGAGGACGAACATGGGTCTATACGATATCCTAAGATGACCAAAACAATCCTTCAAAATATACTTATTTTAGGCGTAGGACAAAGCATGACAGAGGATAAAAAGGCGCATAGTTCTGATAAAATGCTGCCTTCAAGTGTAACCATAGCCGTAGATCTAGAAGAAGCCGAAAAGCTAGTATTGGCGGATGAAAGTGGTGTGCTAAGATTGGCACTTCGTCCCAAACTGGAAGATACGATTTATGAAACGTCTGGAAGCATTCGAGATGACCTGATGCCGTCTAAGGCAACTTCAAAAAAATAACTAGTCAATCTGCTGATCTATTTTGCGCCATACTGCGTCAGCAGAACCCGCTGATAGCGCTACTATAGTAGCGAGCACCTCTAGCAACGGAACCTGCTTCCTTGTCTGACACAAAATATCCTCAGCATCTTTGACCAGTTATTTTCTTTCAGTTGCCTAAAGGGAAAATAGAAAAAACAGAATAGAGGTGTCCAGTATGAAGAAAAAAGTGAGAGTTGTAATCATAGATGATTCCGTGCATACCAGAGAAAGTATCGCAATTCTTTTATCCCTAGAAAAAGATGTGGAGGTAGTAGGGGAAGGGGAAAATGGGGTACAGGCTATAGAGCTTGCTAGGGAGTTAAAACCAGATATTATCCTCATGGATATTAATATGCCCATAATGGATGGCATGAAAGCGACGCAAGCGATTACTGCTGAAGGACTAGACTCTTCCATCATCATCATGTCCATACAGGGGGATAAGGAATATCTAAAAAGAGCAATGACGGCAGGCGCTAGAGATTATATCATGAAGCCCTTTGACACAAGAGAATTGATGGATATGATGTTTCATATCTACGAGACGGATCAAAAGCGGAGGAAGAAATATACAGAAAATATAGGCGTAGAAAAGGTGCCTACAAAGATCATCAGCCTTTTTTCTACAAAAGGGGGAGTAGGGAAAACAACGATTGCTACGAATCTAGCGGTTTCTATTGCGAATACGACAAAGAAAAAAGTAGCACTACTAGACTTTAATCTTCAATTTGGAGATGCAGCCATATCCTTAGATGTATATGTGAAAAATACCATTGGAGAGCTCATCAAAGATATGCATAATATTGAGCAGGAACCAGATTTGATCGAAGAATATATGCTTTTACACTATTCAGGCGTGAAGGTCCTAGCAGCACCTACAAAGCCAGAATATGCAGAGTATATAACGCCAGAACACATCAAAAAAATCATACAAGTTCTTATGGGAAGATATCATTATATCATTATAGATAATCCACAGAGTTTCCAAGATACAGTACTTTGTGCACTGGATAGCTCGGATATTATTTTGTATGTATCCACATTAGATCTTCCCACGATCAAAAATACAAAGGTAGGACTGGAAGTTATGCAGTCTCTTAATTATTCCAAAGAAAAAGTTAAAGTGATTATTAATAAATCGAATGAAAAGCTAGGTATTAAGCATAAAGATTTTGAAAATACGTTGAATGTAGAAATCTTTGAAGTGATCCCAGAGGATAATACGACAGTGATTACATCTGTGAATAAGGGGATGCCATTTGTAGCCTATAAAAAGGTGACCGCTGTAGCCAAAAGTGTTCGAAAACTAGCCAAGGCATTAACAGAAGATCAGCAAGAACAAAAAGGCATTATAGAGTTACTTCGACAGTATGTGTAGAATGGAGGAATGCGTATGGGGCTGCTAAAGAGACTAGAACAAGAACGAGGACAAACCATTGAGCAAGCTACTTCCCAACCCCAAGGCGCTAAAAAACCAAAAGCCGACCCCTATGGAGAAGTAAAACAAAAGATCCAGAAGAAAATTGTAGAGAAAATAGATATAGCACTGTTGGAAGATGTAGCAGAAGAAGCGAATATCAAACAGCAGATTGCAGGGATTGTAGAAGAAATCCTAGAGGAGCATGAGTTGTATATCCCTAGGATAGAAAAGTTAGAACTAATTCAATACGTCATGGATGAATCCTTGGGTTTTGGTCCTATTCATAAATTGCTTGCCGATGAAGAAGTATCGGAGGTAATGGTAAATGGTCCAAAGCAGATATATGTAGAAAAAAAGGGCAAGCTTACCAAAGCCAATGTGAGTTTTGAGGATGATCAACATGTAATGAGGATCATAGAAAAAATCGTAGCGCCTATAGGTAGAAGAATTGACGAAAGCTCTCCTATGGTAGATGCCAGGCTACCAGATGGTTCTAGGGTGAATGCCATTATCCCCCCTTTGGCATTGGATGGCCCCACGATTACCATACGAAAATTTGCAAAAAAGCCCCTGCAGGTGGGGGATTTGATTCAATACGGTACGCTGACTACAGAAATGGCAGTTTTTATTAATGCTTGTGTACAGGCTCGGTTAAATATTGTGGTATCGGGAGGTACAGGAAGTGGAAAGACCACTTCTCTTAATGTCCTATCTTCTTTTATTCCTCATGATGAACGAATTGTCACGATTGAAGATGCAGCAGAATTACAGCTCACGCAAGAACATGTAGTGAGGCTGGAAAGCCGCCCTGCCAATATAGAAGGCAAAGGAGCTATCCACATACGGGATCTAGTAAAAAACTCTCTCCGTATGCGGCCGGATCGGATCGTAATAGGAGAGGTGCGTGGAGGAGAAGCACTAGATATGCTTCAAGCTATGAATACAGGACA
>CALKRZ010000008.1 GCA_937989765.1 uncultured Clostridia bacterium
AAAAAGTATGTGGTAAGGCAAATATATAAATCTAGAAGCAGCTGCAAAATCGCGCTCGTGCAAAGGATAAGTGTAGTTATAATCTGGGACGCGCTCCTTTGTTGCAGTTGTTTCCAGATTTATATATTTGCCTTACCACCACATACTTTTTCTGAGATCCTAAATAATAAGATATGTAGAAGTATCTCCCAGTGTATCTGTTAGGAATGGTTTTTGAGAAAATGAGAATACTATAAAATGGGAAGAAATGTAGGAATCACAGGAATCTATACTTTATCATATAATAAAAGAATATGTAAGGCATTATAGAGCCCCGTTATTTTCTTTCAGATGCAAATAGGTCACTATAAAGGTAGGTGGTAGAATGCTGCAAACAAATAAAGTGGGCGCTATTGTTGTTCATGGATTTAACAGTTGCACTGAAGATGTGAAAACGCTAGTAGACTATCTCAATAAGCATGGAATTTATGCAATATCTCCATGCTTGACAGGAGAAAATGGAAGCCGCAAAGCATGGCGATCTACTAGTTATGAAGATTGGATTAAAAATGCTGAAAAAGAATTTTTGAACCTGAGATCCCAGTGTGACAAAATAATTGCCATAGGGTATTCCATGGGTGGCTTGATAGCTATGAATTTGGTAGAAAAATATGGAGCGGACCTATTGATTACCATTAGTACACCTATTTACTATGCCAATATCCAAAAGATATTCCGTAATATAAAAGAAGGAATAAAGCAGAAAAATATGGAACCTTTGCGTCATTATGCAGAGGTTGTTAGGAATATTCCTATTAATGGAGCACTCAATTTTAAAAGATTTTTACAGATGACGATTCCTTTAGTAGATCATATACGAGTCCCCGTATTGGTGATGCAGGGACTGAATGATGATATTGTGCAATGGAAAAGTGCTGACTATATTTTTAACCATGTAAAGTCTCCAAAAAAGAAGAAAATTTATTATAGAAATTGTGATCATAGTATCTTTTGTAGTAAGCAAAAAAATGATGTATGTGAAGAAATCCTTCATTATACTATGTCTCAACTATTCTATGAAAATATAGAGAATACAGAGTAAGACATAATAATAATTGTACATCAAGTAGTATATTTTGGAGATATAGTAGGCAATATAACCATCCGATATATTTTCCACACTTCTATAAGTGGGGTGTAGCCGTAAGTATCCGTGGGAGTTCAAGATCGACGCATGGTTAATAAATTGTAGCGTAGCGGAGGTTTATTTCCTTTGACGGTGGAATATATTGAATCCCCTTGTGTTTCATGGTATAATAAAACAAGCTTCAGTAAATGCCGATCTATATAGATTGGCATTTACTATGCGATCTGAATATAAATGCCAAAGTAGGAAGGTTAAACGATAAACCTTTCCACCTAAAAATCAAAAGGGGGTTTAATCATGAAAGGAAAAAGATGGCTGGTGTGGCTGATGGTATTCACACTGACTGTAGGGACAGTATTAAATATGATACCTGCACAAACTGTAACAGCGGCAGGATCAACGACCATTAAGATTCATTACCAACGACCAGATGGCGACTATGAAAAATGGAACCTGTGGATTTGGCCAGAAGGCGGAGAAGGACAGGTATTTCAGTTTACAGAAGAAGATAAGTTTGGGAAGGTAGCTATTGTTACCTTGCCTGTAGATACAAAAAGAGTAGGTTTTATCGTTCGTACAGATACTTGGGATAAGGATATGGGCGATGATCGGTTTATCGAAGTGTCTGGAGGCTCTGCAGAAGTCTGGGTTTACTCAGGACAAGCAGAATTTTTGACAGAGGCACCCGCAGGTTTTGAGGTAGATACTCCGACGTTTGAAAAAGTACAAGTCAAGGTTCATTATTTCCGTTATGACCAAGACTATAAAAATTGGGCTGTTTGGCTGTGGAAAGATGGACAGGATGCGCATAAGGTAGAAGTGGAAAAATTTTCGGGTAGTGATGCCTATGGTAAAGTAGCCACTGTGACCATCGATAAAATGTCTGATATCAAAAAAATCGGTTTATACATACGTAAAGGGGAAACAGAAAAAGATATAGCAGAAGAACGTTTTATTTCTGTAGCTCGAGCAGATGAAAAAGGGAAAATTGAAGTATATCTTATGCAGGGAGAAACAAAGATCGGATATAGGGAAGCAGATATGGATCGTACACCTACTATTGTAAAAGCGGCTATCGAAGCGCCTACAGAGCTAAATGTACAGGTCAATGTTCCCTTCAAGCTAGATAATACATCTGGAGGATTTGTGATCAAATCAGGTGCTAAAGTGATCAATATCGCCTCTATTGAAGCGGTAGATGGGATGAAGGACGGATATACACGTCGGGTTAAGATTACACCGACTGAAACCCTTGCGATGGATCAAGCATATACCATAGCCAAAGCGGGATATGGAGAAGTACCGATTGGTCTTGGGAATGTATATGGAAGCCAAGGATTCAAAGAAATGTTCCATTATGAGAAAAATGATCTGGGTGCTGTATATACCAAAGAGAAAACTGCATTCCGAGTATGGACGCCTACCGCTTCAGAAGTCAATCTACTTCTTTATCCTGATGGGCATAATAGCGAAATAGAATCGACTGTGCCTATGATAAAGGATACTAAAGGAACATGGGTAGCTTCTGTAGAGGGAGATCAAAAAGGCAAATTTTATACGTATCAGGTGACTGTAAATGGACAAGTAAATGAGGCGACAGATCCTTATGCCAAGGCAGTTGGAGTAAACGGCATACGTGCCATGGTAGCAGATTTGTCAGAAACCAACCCAGAGGGGTGGGCAGAACACAAGAAGCCAGAGTTTAAAAACTTTACGGATGCGATTATTTATGAGCTTCATGTAAGAGATTTATCGATCCATAAAGACTCCGGGATCAATCAAAAAGGAAAATTTTTGGGGATTATCGAAAAAGGTACAAAAACTTCAGATGGAGAGGCCACAGGACTTGATCATATGTTAGATCTGGGCATTACGCATCTGCATTTACTCCCTTCTTTTGATTTCCAAACGATCGATGAAACAAAACTGGATAGAAATGATTTTAACTGGGGATATGATCCACAGAACTATAATGTACCAGAAGGCTCCTACGCTACAGATCCTTATTCAGGGACCAAGAGAGTAGAAGAGTTTAAAGAAATGGTAAAAGTACTTCATGAAAATGGTATTCGCGTTATTTTGGACGTAGTATATAACCATACAGGCAAAACTTCTAATTCTCATTTGAATCTTTTAGTGCCTGATTACTACTACCGTCAAAATGAAAATGGAGGTTTCTCCAATGGTTCGGGTTGTGGAAATGAAACAGCTTCCGAACGGTCTATGGTGCGTAAGATGATCGTAGATAGTGTAAAGTATTGGGCAGAAGAATACAAAATTGATGGATTCAGATTTGATTTAATGGGTCTTCATGATATTGACACCATGAATGAAGTGAGAGCAGAATTAGACAAAGTAGATCCTACTATTCTGCTTTATGGTGAAGGATGGACAGGAGGGTCGTCACCTCTACCAGATGACCAAAAAGCACTGAAAATAAATACCATGAAACTTAACGGGATTGCTGCTTTTAGTGATGATATCAGAGATGGTATTAAAGGAAGCGTATTTAATGAACAAGAAGCTGGTTTTGTCAATGGAGCAGCTAATTTAGAAGAGAGTATTAAATTTGGGATCGTGGCATCTACCCAACATCCTCAAGTTCAATATGGGAAAGTGAATTATTCCAAAGCGCCCTGGGCCAATGGACCAGAACAAACGATTACCTATGCATCTGCGCATGACAATCACACGCTATGGGATAAGATCAAAGCAACCAACCCAAAAGATAGTGAAGAAGAAAGAATTAAGATGAATTTACTAAGCCAAGCCATCGTATTTACTTCACAAGGCATTCCATTCCTTCACGCAGGGGAAGAAATGCTGAGGACTAAATTTGGAGATCATAATAGTTATAAATCTCCTGATGCAGTCAATCAATTAGATTGGACCCGAAAAGGAAAATATAAGCATGTATATGAATATTATAAAGGTCTGATAGCACTCCGTAAGGCGCATCCTGCATTTAGAATGACAACGACCGAAGATATTCAAAAAAACCTAAAATTTATGGATATGCCTACTGCGAATATGGTAGGATATACGATTGATAATAATGCCAATGGAGATTCTTTTAAAACCATAGCCGTACTGTTTAATGCGAATACTGGGGATCAAGAAGTGACGCTTCCAAGCGAAAACTGGGGTGTCCTTGTAAATGGAGAAAAGGCAGGTACAGAAGTATTAGCCCATGTAACAGGCAACAAGGTTCTAGTTCCTGCTCGGAGCGCCTTAGTATTAGTAGATGGGGATAGTGCAGGTCTTACTGTGCAGACAGTTGCCCAAGTAGAACCTGAGCAAGAAACACAGCCAACTATTCCTAAGACCAATAATACTGCAAAAGTGATCCTATGGGTGGTAGTGTTGGCGGGTATAATCGGCGGAACGGTAGTATTTATGAAAAAGAACAAAAAGAAAAAATAAGAATACAATAAGTAGATCTGTCTCATACTAAAAGTAAAACTAAAAACACTATACCAATAAGGTATAGTGTTTTTTTCATAAAGGAAGCGATCTGTATGAAATGGGAGACTATTCGCCACGAACTGATTGAAACTGAAATAGGTTATCAGGTTATTTTGTATTTACCGACTGATCGAGAAGAATTTGGTAAAGAGTTTATTGTATCAAAGATATACCGCGATATGCCGGATAGCCTACGAGAGTATGTAGAAACGCTGTACCCAGCGCTAAAGATTCATTCAGTAAAATTGATAGCAGGATCATTGATTATAGGCACAGTTTTGATTCACCAGTATCCACAAACCAGAGTATATGCAGGGCTTTCTAATATTGAGCAGACCCAGGAAGTGATTCAGATCAAAATGGGACAGTATTGGCTTCAATCGGATGTAGCACCTGTTCTTCAAGATGGACGGGTATTAGTTCCAGTTCGGTTTATTGCAGAAGCATTAGGTGCTGTGGTGCAGTGGAATGGAGTCGACCGTACAGCTATAATTACCAAAGGGAGTAGAATGATTCGGCTTACCGCAGATGATCCTAAAGGAATCATTGATGGCAGAGCACAAATGTTAGATGTGCCATCAAAGATTCTGTTTGGACGGATGATGGTACCTATGCGTTTTGTATCAGAATCATTAGGAACGCCGGTAGAATGGGATGCGAAAAATCGTATGGTGTTAGTAAACTCAAATGAAGTGTGGATGGTTGACTATATTGTGAAGAGAGGAGATACGCTTCATGGTATTTCAAAAACCTTCCGAACATCTATACAAAATTTGAAGGATTGGAATCGGATTACGGGAGATCTAATATTTGAAGGGCAGATGTTGCGAGTAGCGCCACCATTTTTGGTGATGGCTGAAACGCCTTTGATTCAGATGGTATTAAAGGAATATCAGTTTCCTACAGTGTTGACCTATACTGTAAAGGATTATGCAACCCATACAAGTTCTTTTAGGGCGCTCGAAAAGTATCACGCCAAAATAACTGATATTAGTACTTTTAGTCATAAAGTACAGCTAGATGGAAGTTTGACAGCAGATCATATGCCGTATGAAACGATCTCTTTAGCAAAGGAAAAAAAGATACGCTCTGTCCTATTGATTCATAATGCAGGTATGGGTGGCTTTAACAAAGCATTAGGGCAAGAGGTACTCGCAAGTCCTACTGCGCGAAAAAGACTGATTGATGCGATCTATAGTGAGGTAAAAAGATATGGATATCGAGGGGTGGAAGTAGATCTGGAAGCACTACCTAGTGTAAGCAGAAATGACTATACAACACTTCTGAGAGAGCTAAAGGCGAAACTGGGGCCAGAGGGGCTGTGGATTACGGTGGCGATTCCAGCAAAAACAGCAGATAATCCAACGGATAATTGGTCAGGAGCCTATGATTATGCTGCGATCGGTAAGATTGCAGATAGAGTCTTGATTATGACATATGATCAAAACTGGGCTGGGGGAACCCCAGGACCTGTGGCCTCTATTGGTTGGGTAGAACAGGTGGCAAGATTTGCAGCGAGTACGATGCCCAAAGAGAAAATTCTTTTAGGTATTGCAGCCTATGGGTATGATTGGCCAGTTGAAGGAAAAGGAGGTAAAGCAGTAACGACACATCAGATTAAGCAATACATTGCAAAGTATGGGGGTCAGATCGCTTGGAATGATGCAGCGAAGTCTCCTTATTATAGGTATAAAGATGATAAGAAACAGGAGAGAATCGTATGGTTTGAAAATGCTCAAAGTGCTCAGTTTAAATTAGAACTAGCAAAACAATATGGATTTCAGGGTGTGGGTATATGGAGGTTGGGACAAGAAGACCAAGAGTTTTGGAAGGGTTTTGCAGAAAAAAGCAGTAATTTGGTTAATAAATAATATTTATGCTAGATGCCTCTTTATAGATTCTAAAAACATAGGATTTTAGTAGAAAAAGGTGGTGTGATATGATATGATATAAGAGAAAGTATATTTTGTATCCTATCTCTCAAAAAGGAGGGAGTCGCAGTGTCCCAAGAACTTGACCCACTAGCTTCTAAGAAGACAGAAAAAATACTTGTGTGTATTACTGTGCAGAGCAGCAGTAGAAGATTGATCAAGAAAGCCTATGAGATCACAAGACTTTCAGGAGGAGATCTTCACATTCTTCATGTGCAGAAAGGAAGCAATATTTTTCTGCATCCTGATACTACTCAACTTCTACAAGAGTTATTTCAATATGGCTCAGAACTGGGTGGAGTAGTGCATATGATTTGTGACGATCAAGTGCCAGAGAGGATTGCCAGATTCATCAGTGAGATGGATATTACACAAGTGGTGTTGGGAGAAACGATGCGCAGCAAGCTGCAGCGGTTAGTGGTAGAAGATATTCAGGGTACGATTGAAAGTGCTATACCTGAGGTTGAAGTTATGATCCTACAAAGAGAGAAATCACTTCATATAAAAGATAAGCAAGTTTTTTCTTCATGAAATGGAAGTAGGTAGTAGAAAGAAAATAGACTGTCATATGGACTAGTTATTTTTTCTCCACTGCCTTAAAGACAGAAGCTGTTATGATGGCTTCTGTCTTTGTGTATGTCTAATAGTTTTCGTATGAAAACCAAAACAATAAATCCTCTTTTGAATGGTTGCAATAAGAACTTTATGGTAGCAGTTGAAAAAAAGTGATTTTTATATTATCATGAGAGACGAAAAAATAATAAGAAGGTAAGGAGATCTATATGAGCTTATATGAAAAATGGCAAGAGATGGCATTTAACCATGAATCTGAACAACAGGAAAAAACCTTTTGGGTAAAATATTTGGCAGAAGAAAAAGAAA
>CALKRZ010000009.1 GCA_937989765.1 uncultured Clostridia bacterium
CTGGAACAGAAAATGTCCCTGGAATTGCAGGTTTTAAAATTGCTATACAAGAAGCTTTCAAAAATAGTTTGGAGCATACGACTAAAGTAATGGGATTGAAGCAATCCTTAAGTGCAAGCATACTTTCCCAAATCCCTAGGGTGAAAATCAATGGCCCTAGGATAGAAGAGGGAAGTGCGTACATACTAAATATGGGATTTGAGGATATTCGGGGTGAGGTTCTGCTTCATGCACTAGAACAACAAAATATTTATGTATCTACGGGCTCAGCCTGTTCCACTAGAAAACCACAGCCCAGTTCCACATTACAAGCGATGGGCGTAGATCTAAAATATAGTACTGGTGCCATACGATTCAGTTTTTCCTCGCATAATACGATGCAGGAAGTCGAGCAATGTATCACCGTACTTAAACATATAATTCCTAGATTACGTAAATATGTATGAAAGTCTATTAGGAGGATTCCTGCCATGAAAAAAGTATTTTTAGTCAAATACGGTGAAATTGCTATACGAGGGAAAAATAGATATGTCTTTGAAGATCGTTTAATAGAAGTGATCAAAGCACGCATCAAAGAATTAGGAATTTTTCGTGTGATCAAAGAACAAGGACGTTTTATCATTATTCCTCCTGAGCAGTATGATGAAGATGAACTACTAAAGCGTACAAGTAAAATTTTTGGAATAGTAGCTATTTGTCCTTGTATACAGTTTAAAGATCAATCCATAGAAAATCTTCAAAATCAGGCTTTTTTGTATTTGAAAGAAATGGTTGGCTCGCGAAAATTCACATTTAAGATTGAAACAAAACGGGCAGATAAACGATATCCTATGGACTCTAGAGAAGTATCTAGCCATATTGGCGCCTATATACTACAGCATATGGAAAACACTTCTGTCGATGTTCATCATCCAGAAGTTATTCTATATGTTGAACTGCGAACCTCTACCTATTTATATGCCAAAGCAATTTCAGGACCTAGTGGTCTTCCGAGGGGTACCACGGGCAAAGCCATATTACTCTTATCTGGGGGAATTGATAGTCCTGTAGCAGGATGGATGACTGCCAAAAGAGGTGTAGAGGTAGAAGCCGTGTATTTTCATAGTCCACCCTATACAAGTGACAGAGTCAAAGAAAAGGTCTTAGAACTTGGGAAAAAACTTTCGGAATTTACGGGGAATTTTACAATACGCATCGTACCCTTTACAGATCTTCAACTATTTCTATATGAAAAAGTACCTCAAGAAAAGTTAACTATTTTTATGAAAAGAGTCATGCTGAAAATTGCTGAAAAAATTGCCTATCAAGAAAAAGCCCACGGTATTATTACAGGTGACAGTATTGGTCAAGTAGCCAGTCAAAATATGCAAAGCCTCCATGCAATCAGCACAGCCGTACAGCTTCCTATTATTAGACCTTTAGTTGGGTTCAATAAAGAAGAGATCATATCTATGGCTAAAAAAATAGATACCTATGAAACATCTATTTTACCCTATGAAGATTGCTGTACGACTTTTGTAGCACAACACCCCGATTTAAAACCAAAGGCTCATATTATTGAAAAAATGGAAATCAGATTATCCATATTGGATGAGATGATCAATCAAGCATTAGAAAATACAGAAACATATAGCGTATAAAAAAATCGGATTTTACTAGGAAGTAAAATCCGATTTTTTATGCACTTTTGTAAATTTATTCTGTGATAAACTCTTTTAAACTTCCAGCTAATTTTTCGAATGCTTCCTCGTCATGGATATCTAGTCGAATCGGCTTACTTAAGTCAAGGCTGAAGATTCCCATAATAGATTTGGCATCGATTACATACCGTCCAGATACTAGATCAAAATCTCCTTGATACTTAGTAATGACATTTACAAAATTTTTAACCTTATCAATAGAATTCAAGGTAATATTAACAGATTTCATGAGAAATCCCTCCTACAATAATCATAGATAGATTTATTATAAACCTATAGTAACCTTCAGGGTAATATTTGTCAATCCTGAGTTTTATGGATCTCTGCAAAAGTATGTGTTTGGTAAGGTAAATATATAAATCTGGAAACAACTGCAACAAAGGAGCGCGTCCAAGATTTCAATTAAACTTACCCTTTGCACAAGCGCGATTTTGCAGTTGTTGGAAGATTTATATATTTGCCTTACCACATACTTTTGCAGAGATCCAGTTTTATTAAACTTGCATTATTAAATAAAATTAGATACAATCTATAAAGACTATTATTCATTATATATTCATTCGAGGTGATACGATGACAACAGTGGCTTTTCATACTTTAGGATGTAAAGTAAATCAATACGAAACCGAAGCCATGACAGAATTATTCTTATCTAGGGGATATACCGTAGTGGAATATCATCATTTTGCTGATATTTATGTGATCAATACCTGCACTGTCACAAATCTAGGAGATAAAAAATCACGACAAATGATTAGAAGAGCTAAAAAACAAAATCCTGCTTCCATAGTAATTGTAGTTGGTTGCTATGCTCAAATCGCCCCCGATGAAGTAATGGCTATCGAAGGGGTAAATATGGTCATTGGTACCAATGAAAGACATCGGATCGTAGAGTTAATAGAAGAATACTCCGATAGTACTACCCCGATCAATACGGTTACCAATATCATGGATGTAAAAGAGTTTGAAGAACTATCTATACAACATTTGAAAGGTCATACCCGTGCTTACTTAAAGATTCAAGAAGGGTGCAATCAGTTTTGTTCCTATTGCATTATTCCTTATGCCCGTGGACCGATCAGAAGTCGTAAACCTGAGGACGTACTAAATGAAGTGAAAAAGTTGGTTGCAAATGGTTTTAAAGAAATTGTACTAACGGGCATTCATGTTGCATCTTATGGTAAAGATTTAGAGAATATGAACCTTTTAAAAATCCTAGAAATGGTGCATACTATTAGTGAATTAGAAAGAATTCGTATAGGTTCTATAGAGCCTACCGTACTAACAGAAGATTTTTTAGATGGATTATCCAGATTACCCAAAGTATGTGATCATTTTCATCTTTCTCTTCAAAGTGGCTGTGATACTGTCCTAAAACGGATGAATAGGAAATATACTACAGATCTATATGCACAAAGTGTACAAAAACTTAGACAAATTCTACCTAATGTAGCGCTTACGACCGACATTATCGTAGGGTTTCCTGGAGAAACCACCGAAGAATTTAATATGACCTATGACTTTGTTCGTAAAATCGGATTTAGTCAAATTCATGTGTTTAAATATTCTCCAAGAGACGGCACCCCTGCTGCTAAGATGATAGACCAAATTGCTCCCACTATTAAAGAAGAGCGCAGTAGAAAAATGATCCTTTTAGGAAAAGAAATGCAACATGATTTCTTAAACCAGCACAAGGGCAAAGTGTCTCGAGTTCTTTTTGAACAACGCGTGCCCTCAAAAAAACCATCCTCAGAAACTTACTATGAAGGGTATACTAGTAACTATATCAGAGTGCTCGCTCCATCAGATCAAGATACACATAATATGCTTCTTCCTGTTCGAATGGTAGAAGTAGAACAAGATTTTATTACAGGACAAATAATAATTGCATAATGGAAGAAGTTGTATTATGATAGAAGTAATGATACAGGGAGTGGGAGTGTGAAAAAATGAATCCAATGAATGAAACCATGCAATTTACCAATATGGATAAAGAATATGCGAACGAAGCGCGAAATATTTTATTCTCTGTCTATGCATCTCTCAAAGAAAAAGGGTATAATCCTGTTAATCAAATTGTAGGCTATATATTATCTGGAGATCCGACATATATAACAAGCTACA
>CALKRZ010000010.1 GCA_937989765.1 uncultured Clostridia bacterium
AGTAGATGCGGTAGAGATAGTGAGACAGCCGCTTTGGAACAACTTAAAGCAAGAAAAGGGTCCCTTTGATATTATTGGAGATATTCATGGGTGTTTTGACGAGTTAATAGAATTATTGGTGAAGCTAGAATATACCTATCAAAATGGGCTTTATATCCATCCAAGAGGTCGCAAATTGATATCAATCGGGGATCTAAATGATCGAGGACCTAATAGTTTGAAAGTGATACGATTATGGATGAATTTAGTGGAAAATAATCTTGCTTTATATGTATACGGAAACCATTGCAATAAATTTTATCGCTATATGGCAGGACGCAATGTGAAGATTACCCATGGGCTAGAAAATACGGTGGATGAATTTCTAAGTCTTTCTGTGAAAGAGCAGGAATCTTTCAGACAGGCGTATATTCGATTTTATGAAAGTCAATCGTATTATTGGATATTAGATGAAGGAAGACTCATAGTATCCCATGCAGGATTGAAAGAGGAGTGGATTGGTAAAACAGGTCAAAAGATGCAGAGCTTCTGCTTGTATGGGGATATAACAGGTAAAACGGATGAAGCAGGTCATCCGATTAGAAAAGATTGGGCGAAAGACTATGATGGATCTAGCTTTATAGTATATGGACATACGCCGGTTCTGCGACCCATTATCCTTCATGAAACAGCAGATATTGATCAAGGATGTGTATTTGGGGGAAATCTAACCGCATTTCGATACCCAGAGCGAGAGTTTGTACAGGTTCCATCCAAACAGCCTGTGGTAGAAGAGCAAATGAAACGAATGATAGCAAAATACGAGGAACTTGTGCATATATGAGAAGCCTTATAGGTGTAAAGTGTAGCATGCCATGAAAGGTAGATGGAGGTCAAAATGGAACAAGTATGTCCTTTGTGCAACGGACTCAAGAAACTAGATAAATTCTGCATCATCTGTGGAGCACCCATGAAAGATGGAGGCAAAATTGCTGATTATTATGATGAGTATAGCCCGTATCTTCCCATAGAAATTACAGCTAGGATAGATGGTGTTCCAGAAAATCAATGTGTACATCTATTATTTTGTGAACGATGTGGATGGGATCATAGGGTAGCAATTGATAGAGTATATATGTGAAAGCCTAATCGTTGTGATTGGGCTTTCATTTATAGATACTGATGCTTTTTGTATCAGTAGGTTCATTTTTTTTACAATGCAAAATAAAGAATATGACTAAATTCAAGAAAAAAACATAAATTAACTTAAGGCTATGAAATATTTGATTTTGGAAAAGCAATTTTTAGAAAATTCCATTGACATTAGTAGTGTTGTTGTATACAATGATAGTGTGGATATCTAACTAGATAGGGTTTGAAGAAAAAGGTACAATCCACTTCAAGTATGAAGCATAAGATGTTATTCAGTCAATCAAGGATTTTTTAATCATAAATACTGCCTTTGTTATACAATAATGGGTGGGTATAAGGGGGAATTTGCGTGTTAGAGTTTAATAAAAGGACTAATTTGCTTGAGAGAACGGAATTTGAATATCCGCTACAAGATGTGGCACAGCCCAATCTATACCGCATCTTATACAACTACGAAGAGGTTCCGAAGATCGCATTTAATCACAGACGCGTGCCGATAGATATGCCAGATGAGATCTGGATCACAGACACTACTTTTCGTGATGGGCAACAATCTAGACAACCATATACCGTAGAACAAATGGTACATATTTATGATCTTTTACATAAGTTAGGTGGTCCTAAGGGGATCATCCGTCAAAGTGAGTTTTTCCTCTATAGCAAGAAAGATCAGGAAGCAGTATATAAATGTCTGGAGCGAGGATATGAATTTCCAGAAGTGACTAGCTGGATTCGTGCATCCAAGAAAGATTTTGAACTGGCCAAAGCCATCGGGCTTAAAGAATCTGGGATCTTGGTCAGCTGCTCTGATTATCATATTTTTTATAAGCTGCATATGACGCGCAAGCAAGCCTTAGAACATTATTTAACGATTATAAAACAATGCATCGAAATAGGCATCAAGCCTCGATGTCATTTTGAAGATATTACGAGAGCAGACTTTTATGGATTTGTAGTACCCTTTGCCAAGGCATTGAGGGATTTGATGAAAGAAACGGGCGTACCTATTAAAATCAGGGCTTGTGATACCATGGGATATGGGGTTTCGTATCCTGGCGCTGCCCTTCCACGGAGTGTGCAGGGTATTATCTATGGGTTGTGTCACCATGCGGGGATGCCGCATGAACTGCTAGAATGGCATGGGCATAATGACTTCTATAAAGCAGTACAAAACTCAGCATCTGCTTGGCTGTATGGGGCGAGTTCTGTCAATTGTTCCTTGCTAGGTATTGGAGAACGAACGGGAAATACACCTCTAGAGGCGATGGTGTTTGAATATGCTCAGTTTAAAGGGACATTGGATGGTATGGATACGACTGCGATCACAGAAATTGCAGAGTACTTTAAGAAAAAATTAGGATATGAGATTCCTCCTATGACGCCTTTTGTAGGCAAAGATTTTAATGTAACTAGAGCCGGGATTCATGCAGATGGGTTATTGAAAAATGAAGAGATTTATAATATATTTGATACAGAAAAACTATTAAACCGTCCTTGTCGTATTGCGGTTTCTAATACTTCAGGTCTAGCCGGAGTAGCCCACTGGATCAATGGATATCTGAGCCTGACAGAGGATCGTGCGTTAGATAAGCAGCATCCACTGGTAAATAAGGTCAAAGAATGGGTGGACAGAGAATATGATGAGGGAAGAGTGACCGTAATCACGGATGAAGAACTAGAAAGAGTCACGAATGCAGTCGTCACCGAAATGGAACTGGACTTTAAATAAATGGGGAGGAAATATGATGGGCTTAAATTTAACACAAAAAATCATTAAAAACCATCTAGTAGAAGGGGATATGCGTGCAGGCGCTGAGATCGGCATTCGTATCGATCAAACCTTGACACAGGATTCTACGGGCACGATGGCATACCTTCAACTAGAAGCAATGGGCGTGGATCAAGTAAAAACCAAGCGTTCAGTGGCATATATTGATCATAACATGCTTCAAGAAGGCTTTGAAAATGCAGATGACCATAAATATATTCAAACCGTAGCGCACAAACATGGAATTTACTTTTCAAGACCAGGGAATGGAATCTGCCATCAAGTGCATTTAGAACGATTTGGAGTACCAGGAGAAACACTACTAGGATCTGATAGCCATACACCTACCGGCGGTGGCATCGGTATGCTTGCCATAGGAGCTGGGGGACTTGATGTAGCTGTTGCTATGGGGGGCGGTACTTATTATATTACTATGCCTAAAGTGGTAAATGTTCATTTAAAGGGACAGCTGAAACCTTATGTTTCGGCAAAGGACATTATTCTCGAAGTATTGCGTAAGTTGACTGTAAAGGGCGGAGTAGGGAAAGTCATCGAATATACGGGAGATGGGGTAACGACTTTATCTGTACCAGAGAGAGCTACGATCACCAATATGGGTGCTGAACTAGGGGCTACTACTTCTGTATTCCCTAGTGATGAGGCGACTAGAGACTTCTTGAATGCACAGTGCAGAGGGGAAGTATGGAAAGAATTAAGTCCAGATGTAGATGCAGAATATGATGAATATGTGGAGATCGATTTGAGTCAACTAGAACCTCTGACAGCGGCACCTCACAGTCCAGATCACATAAAGTCTGTATCTGAAGTGGGTGGGATCAAAGTAGATCAGATCGCCATCGGAAGCTGTACCAATAGTTCCTACCAAGACATGATGAAAGTAGCAAAGATACTAAAAGGGCAGAATGTACATCCAGATGTAAGCCTTGTGATTTCTCCAGGGTCCAAGCAAGTACTCAATATGTTGGCAGTCAACGGGGCATTAGCAGATATGATTGCAGCAGGTGCCAGAATATTAGAATCAGGTTGTGGTCCTTGTATCGGTATGGGTCAGGCGCCAGCCAGTAATGCAGTTTCTCTGCGGACGTTCAATAGAAACTTTAAAGGTCGATGCGGTACAGACTCGGCAGATGTATATCTGGTAAGCCCAGAGGTAGCGGCTGTGAGTGCCATCACAGGTAAACTTACAGATCCTACCACCTGTACAGTAGATATAGGGGTGGAAATACCAGAGCGATTTTTGATTCAAGATAATATGATCATTCTGCCATCTGATACGCCAGATGCAGTGGAAGTAGTGAGAGGTTCCAATATTAAGCCTTTCCCACTCAATAGTGAGCTCTCCCAAGTGATAGAAGGCAAAGTGCTTATCAAAGTAGGGGATAATATTACCACCGATCATATTATGCCATCTAATGCAAAGCTTCTGCCATATCGCTCCAATATTCCACATCTTGCCGAGTACTGCCTCGCTCCTTGCAATGAAGAATTTCCAGCAAGAGCAAAACAAAATGGAGGCGGCATCATTGTAGGTGGAGATAATTATGGTCAAGGCTCTAGTCGAGAACATGCAGCATTGGTCCCTTTATACTTAGGGATCAAGGCTGTTATTACGAAGAGTTTTGCGCGTATTCATAAAGCAAATCTCATTAACTCCGGTATTCTTCCGTTGACATTTGCACAGCCAGAGGATTATGATAAGATCCACGAATTGGATACTTTAATCATAACAAATGCAGTAGATCAGTTAAAAAATGGAAGTACAATCATCGTAAAGAATGTAACACAGGGCACAGAATACACCATGAATGTACAACTATCTGACAAGGAGCTAGAAATGATCCTTGCAGGAGGAAAGATTAATCTGATCAAACAAAACCAATAAAATACGGATATCAAAAAAAATATGGGTAAGGCAAATATTTTCTGGATATTCTATAATGCGAGGGGAGACATACCATGGAAGAAAGAATTGCAATGGCAGTGGAAAAATTTAAACTGCTCATCGAAGAACAATTAAAACGAGTAGAAATCATGAAAACCCAAAAGGAATTTATCAAGTATGAAGAAGTTCCAACGATCGTAGTTGGAATTTGTGGAGGAGATGGGATTGGGCCTGCTATTACAAACCAAGCGCATCGGATTCTAGAATTTTTGCTTGCGGATGAAGTAAAAAGTGGCAAAGTAACATTTAAAGTAATCGAAGGACTGACCATCGAAAATCGTGTAGAAGCGATGAAAGCCATTCCAGAAGATGTACTAGAAGAATTAAAGTCTTGTCATGTGATCCTCAAAGGACCTACAACGACACCAAGAGCAGGAGATCCTTGGCCTAATATCGAAAGTGCCAATGTGGCAATGAGAAAAGAATTAGATCTATTTGCCAATGTTCGTCCTGTAAGAGTGCCAGAACAGGGAATCGACTGGACTTTCTTTAGAGAAAATACAGAAGGTGCGTATGTGTTAGGTAGTAGAGGTGTCACTGTAAATGAGGATGTGGCTTTTGACTTTGTCGTGACCACAACCGATGGAACAGAACGAATCGCCAGAGCAGCTTTCGAATATGCCAGAGCCAACGGCAAAAAGAAAGTAACAGCCGTAACCAAGGCGAATGTAGTAAAAACAACGGACGGAAAGTTTTTGAATATATGTAAAGAGATCGCCAAAGAATACCCGGAAATCGAGCTAGATGACTGGTATATCGATATTATGACGGCAAAGTTAGTGGATGAAAAAAGAAGAACGCAGTTCCAAGTATTTGTACTGCCTAATCTGTATGGAGATATCCTGACAGATGAAGCAGCAGAATTTCAAGGCGGCGTAGGCACCGCAGGTAGTGCAAACATCGGAAAGAGATACTCCATGTTTGAAGCGATTCATGGTTCAGCACCACGAATGGTAGAAGAAGGAAGAGCACAGTATGCAGATCCATGCAGTATGATTCGTGCAGCGGTTATGCTCCTATCCCATATCGGCTTTGCCGATCGTGCAGAAAAACTAGAGAAAGCACTAGATATCTGTACCCAAACAGAGAAGAAATTAGTGATGACCGGTAGAGATACAGGCGCCACTTCAGAGCAGTTTTCTGATTATGTGATGGAGACTGTTCGGTCTTTGTAATAAATATGGAAGAAGCTGTTGGTCGGTGTACTCTTGTTAGTGGAGTATAGAAAAATATATATAGAAAAAGGACATCTGCTACGTTGGCAGATGTCCTTTGTTTTTGTATGAAAGGTATTATTTTGCAATTCTTAGTATTTGATTTCTTTTTCTATTCCATCCAATCTTGCTTTTTCTTCTGTACTTTCAAACAATTTTTCAATGGCATAGGTCATATCTTTACCCTCCTTCAAACGCTCAATAATCTTGTTTCTTACTTCTTTTGGAAATCGTTTACTAAATACTTCAATTAACCATTCGATGATGAGTTCCATTTTTTCAGGGGATAGGTTAATTAGTATTGCATAGGCGTAAACGTAAGCCATCATTTGGAAGTATCGCTCAAGGAAATATTTCATTTTCATAGAGTTCTAGTCGCTGGTGGTATAAGTTACCCTGAGCAAAGACGGATTATTTTACTGCGTATAAGCTTACATATATCGTCATATTGTCCACAACGGCTGTTGGAGATCCCTTCGTTCTAGCATACGGAAGGAAGCTCCACGAACTCTATTCAAATTGAAATATCTCCTTTGCTTAGGCTATCTGCCATAGTATGGCTTACGTTAACGCCTATGATTAGTATTGTATCAAGTCTATCGCTTTTTTACTAGTGTGGTTCATGCTTTAAATATTTTATACAATATGACAAAATGCGAGTTTTTGCTTGTTCTCACTCTCTGTGTAGCATATAATAAAGGAAGTATTTAACAATATAGAGTTTGCAGGCTATAAAAGGTAGAATGCATGTTATAAATATTTGATGCATAGTAAAGTAGGGATCTAAAGAAGTTTATTGAGATGAATTTGAGTGAAAGTAGCGGTAAGACAAATTTATAAATGTGACTTATTACTCAATTCGAGTAGATGGGCAAAAGATAAATATCCTATGGGATTATAGAATGATAGAAACCAATTTTTGTACAGCTTACCATATAAGGGATAACAAACTATGGGAATTGTTGATTGATAAAGGTATGAACAAACAGAAATTGCGAGGAATAAGCGGCATAAGTT
>CALKRZ010000011.1 GCA_937989765.1 uncultured Clostridia bacterium
AAAGATGATGTAAAAGAAGTCAATACTGGATACGAATGCGGTTTGTTATTCCGTAAGTACAATGATATTAAAGAGGGCGATAAGGTAGAAGCATTTATTATGGAGGAAATCCCAAGATAAGCAGGTGAATGGTATGAAGAAGAATACACGATTGATAAGAATAAATGAAGAAATTCAAAGAGAAATCAGTGATATCATACAGAAAGAACTAAAGGATCCTCGTATTGGACCTATGACGAGTGTTACAGGCGTAGAAACTACGAATGATTTGAAGTATGCTAAAGTGTATGTTAGTATGCTAGGATCTGAAGAAGAAAAAAAAGAAGCGCTGCAGGGACTTAAAAATGCAGCGGGCTTTGTTAGACGTGAAGTAGCTCAACGAATCAATTTGCGTAACACACCCGAAATTCAATTTTATATAGATCAATCAGTAGAGTATGGCATTCGAATGAATCAGTTGATTAAAGAGGTTACTAAAAAAACAGAGGATAAATCTGATGAAATTTAATCCAGATATTATAAATGCTATAAAAACCCATGAAGAAATTGCTATTGTAGGACATATTAATCCCGATGGAGATGCCATTGGAGCTTGCCTTGCTTTAGCATTGAGTTTAAGTAAGTTAAATAAGAAGCCAGTAGTGTTCCTAGAGCCATTTGGAGAACAATATGATTTTTTGCCAGGCCATTCTTATATCCAACAAGATTTTTATGAATCAGAGATATCTTGTTGGATTGCATTAGATAGTGGAGATGAAGGTAGAGTAGGGGAAGCATTTGTGGACTATCATAAGGCTCCCTGTACGATTAATATTGATCATCACAAGAGCAATACCCTTTATGGTATGTATAACCATGTAGATGAGAAAGCATCTTCAACGAGTGAAATAATTTATAACCTCATGGAGGAGCTTGACATAGAATTAGATCAAGATATAGCGATCTGTTTGTATACAGGCATTATATATGATACAGGGGGCTTTAAACATTCTAGTACAGGAGCGGCTGCCCATAATGCGGCAGCACGACTTATTTCATATGGTTTTAATTTTTCAGACATTCATCATGAGCTGTTTAGTGCCCGCACATATACCAATGTGAGGTTTTTGGGGAAAGCAATTGAAAATATAGAGTTTTACCATAATGGTCAAGTAGCATTTACATCCATAGATCTTGAAGAAATTAATCGGTTGGGTGGAGATTATAAAGAATTAGAGGGTATCATTTCTTTCGTGAAAGATATAAGCGGTGTTTCTGTAGCTATATTCTTATACGAGAAAGAAAAGCAGGATATTAAAGCTAGTTTTCGCTCAGACGGTGCGATAGATGTATGTAAGCTAGCTGCAGCATTTGGAGGCGGAGGTCATAAAAAAGCTTCCGGATGCAGCTTTACAACCACGATGTCTGAAGCAAAGAATGCGATCATAGAGCATATAAGACAAGAGTTGACCAAGGAAGTGTGATACTTTGGATGGAATTATTAATATTTATAAGGAAAAAGGCTATACCTCGCATGACGTAGTAGCGGTGGTACGAAAGATTATTAATCAAAAAAAAGTAGGTCACACAGGGACACTGGATCCTGAAGCGGAAGGTGTACTCCCTATATGTATTGGGAAAGCAACCAAAGCTGCGGATTATGTGGCAAATAATCAAAAACGATATACAGCTACAGCTACTTTTGGGATCACTACCACGACCCAAGATCATACAGGAGAGATTCTAGATCAAAAACCTGTTCATTTTTGTGAACAAGATATTTTCAAAGTAGTAAAATCGTTTGAGGGTCTGTACATGCAGATGCCGCCTATGTATTCTGCCTTGAAAGTACAAGGGAAAAAGTTATATGAACTAGCGAGACAAGGTAAAACTGTAGAAAGAAATCCACGTCCTATTACAATCTACGAACTGCAGATTACCAAGTTTTTGCCTCCGAACCGTATTGAGATCGACGTAGTATGTTCTAAAGGAACCTATATCCGAACCCTTTGTGCAGACATAGGAGATAAATTAGGATATGGTGCGCATATGAGTAGTCTAGTACGCACACAAGTAGGAGCATTTACTTTACAGCAAAGTATAACCCTAGAACAACTCAAATCTTATATAGAACAAGAAAAGAGCAAAGAAATTCTTCATCCTATTGACCAAGTCTTTATCCTATATCCTAAAGTAGTGGTAAGAAAACAGGCGACCGTGGCTTTGCGAAATGGGAATAAAATTGATATTGAAAAGATATTCAATGGCTCAAGAGATTTGCAAGAAGATATGATCGTTCGTACCTATGAAGAACAAGGAGATTTTATAGGGATTCATAAGGTATTCATAGAAGATAACAAGTTATATCTAAAACCTGTGAAACTTTTTATATAAGGGGCCTTTGCTGTGAAATACATAACAGATACCAGTATTACAAACCAGTATCCCAGTGTTATTTCTCTAGGCAATTTTGATGGGGTTCACATGGGACATAGAAAAATTATACAGACTGCTAATGAAGAAGCTGCAAAAATGGGAGTTAATAGTATCGTTTTTTCCTTTTTCCCTCATCCTTCTTTTGTATTACATCAAAAAGAAACAGTAAAATTATTGTTCTCAAGAGAAGAAAAAAGAAAACGGATAGAACAAGCTAGGGCGGACGTATATATAGAATATCCATTTACTAAACAATTTGCTAAGCGTACACCCCTTTCATTTATACAAGATATTCTGGTAGAACAATTAAAGGTAAAAACGATTGTGGTAGGAGAAAAATTTAGATTTGGAACGGGTCAAAGTGGAACAATAGAAGCACTTGTGGAGATAGGAAAAAGATTAAATTTTGAAGTCATTGCCGTCAAATCGGTGCAGTGGGACGGAGAATCCATTAGCAGTACAAGACTTCGTCACTTTTTACAAGCAGGGCAATTAGACATAGTAAATAAACTTTTAGAGATACCCTATGGAATTGGGGGTACTGTTGTCCAAGGCAAAAAACTAGGTAGACAAATTGGATTTCCAACCATTAATATGATTCCAGATCCTGATCGTCTGCTCCCACCAAATGGAGTTTATATCACGCAAACAGTGTATAAAGAAAAAATATTCTCTAGTGTCACCAACATCGGGTATAATCCTACAGTAAATGGAAAAAATATAATCATAGAAACATATATTTTAGATTTTGATAAAAATTTGTATAATGAGTCAGTTGAGGTATATTTTCTGGAATATTTGAGACCAGAACAAAAATATAACTTATTGGATGCATTGATTGATCAAATTAAGATGGATGTAAAAAATACAGAAAAGTATTTTTCATTATATAAGAACAACTATAAAACTTAATCAATGGTCGATAAACGTACTCACTTAAATAAGTTTCAAACTCCCAAATAGCAAGTATTGCAGTTTGAAATCTATCGTTTACATTCTCAATATTATATGATACAATCAGCATGAATAAAAACCTCTGCTCAGAAAGTGGAATCTCCGACCTTTTCTTGGCAAGGGGCGTTTATAAAATTAAGGAGGAATTAATAATGGCACAGATCAACAAACAAGAAATCATTCAAAAATTTGGAAAAAGCGCAGGGGATACAGGTTCTCCAGAAGTACAAATTGCACTATTAACTGAAAGAGTGAATCAGCTTACAGAGCATTTGAAAATGCACAAAAAAGATCACCATTCTAGAAGAGGTTTGTTAATGATGGTTGGTCAAAGAAGAGGACTACTAAACTATCTAAAAAGTAAAGATATCATGAGATATCGTGCTATTATTGAACAATTAGGTTTAAGAAAGTAGTAAATAAGGCAACTGAAATAAAATAACTGGTCAAAATGCTGAGTATATTTTGTGTCAGACAAGGAAGCAGGTTCCGCTGCTAGTGGGGCTAACAGCGGGTTCTGCTGACGCAGTATGACGCAAAATAGACCAGCAGATTGACCAGTTATTTTTTTGAAGTTGACTAATATGAGCGGATCCTTCCGCTCTATTATTTTATCATATAAATAAATGTAAAATTTGAATCATATCAGTATTTTCATACAATAACATACAAATGAAAGGAGCACTGTATTATATGCATAAAACATTTTCTATGGAGTTAGCTGGCCGTACTTTATCAGTTGAAATTGGTAGAGTGGCTGAATTAGCAAACGGAGCTGCTCTTATCCACTACGGAGATACAGTTGTTTTAGCTACAGCAACAGCTTCAAGCAAACCAAGAGAAGGCATTAGTTTTTTTCCTTTAAGTGTAGATTATGAAGAAAGGTTATATTCTGTTGGGAAAATTCCTGGTGGCTTTATTAAGAGAGAAGGACGACCTACAGAACATGCTGTTTTGACTTCTAGACTGATTGATAGACCGATTCGCCCTTTATTTCCTAAAGATTATCGAAATGATGTATCTATAGTAACTACAGTTCTTTCAGTAGATCAAGATTGCAGCCCAGAAGTGGCAGCTATGATTGGAGCTTCTATTGTCCTATCCATATCGGATATACCTTTTCAAGGTCCTACAGGATCTGTCTCAGTAGGCTATGTAGATGGTCAAATTGTTGTGAATCCTATAGCAGAGCAAAGAGAAAGAAGCAAACTAGCACTTACAGTATCATCTGTGAAAGATAAAGTGATGATGATTGAAGCAGGAGCTGATGAGATTTCAGAGGAACTCATGCTAGAAGCTATTTTGATAGCACAACAGGAAAATAATAAAATCGTTACATTTATTGAGTCTATTCAAAAAGAAGTTGGAAAACCAAAACATGAGTATTCAGAGTATAGTGTTCCAACGTCTATTTATAAAGATATCAAAAATTTCATCACAAGTGAACGGATGGAAAAAGCTGTATTTACAGATGTAAAACAAGAACGAGAAGAAAGTATTAAAAAACTTAAAGAAGAAGTGATCACACACTTTGAAGAAATAAACCCTGAATATACAGAATATATAAATGAAGCGCTATATAATTTTGAAAAAGAAACAGTACGTCGCATGATCTTTAAAGATCATAAACGACCAGACGGTCGTTCATTAGAAGAAATAAGATCGTTGGATGCAGAAGTAGATATACTGCCTAGAACGCATGGGTCTGCATTATTTAAAAGAGGACAAACCCAAGTGTTAAGTGTAACCACATTGGGCGCTATGGGAGATATACAAATTTTAGATGGTATAGATGCGCACGAAGAGACAAAACGATATATGCATCATTATAATTTCCCAGGGTATTCCGTAGGGGAAGCGAAGTCTGCACGTTCTCCAGGAAGAAGAGAGATTGGTCATGGAGCCTTGGCAGAAAAAGCATTGATGCCAGTTCTTCCTAGTCAAGATGAGTTTCCTTATGTAATCCGTGTGGTATCAGAAGTATTAAGCTCTAATGGATCTACATCCCAAGCCAGTGTATGTGCAAGTACATTATCACTTATGGCAGCAGGCGTTCCGATTAAGAGTCCTGTGGCAGGTATTTCTGTAGGCTTGGTAACGAGCGAAGACGAAAATGAATTTGTGTTGCTTACAGATATTCAGGGATTGGAAGATTTTTTTGGAGATATGGATTTCAAGGTAGCGGGTACCCATAAAGGGATTACAGCGATCCAATTAGATATGAAAGTACATGGATTAACTAAGGAAATCATAGAACAATCTCTGCATCAGACAAAGCGAGCAAGAATGTATATTTTAGATGAAGTCATGCTAAAAGCAATCGACAAGCCACGTGAAGAATTATCACCATATTCACCAAAGATTGTCCAGATCGTGATTGATACGGAAAGAATTAGTGAAGTGATTGGACCCAAAGGTAAAACTATTAAAAAAATTATCGATGAAACAGGCGTTAAAATTGATATTGAAGATGATGGACGAGTATTTATCAGTGGTGTAGAGATTGAAATGGTGAGAAAAGCAATCGATATCATCGAAGTGATTACCAAAGATCCAGAACCAGGTAAACTATATATGGGTAAAGTAACCAAAATCATGAATTTTGGGGCATTTGTAGAGATTGCTCCAGGCAAAGAAGGTTTGGTGCATATATCGAAGCTAGCGCATGAAAGAGTAAATAAAGTAGAAGATGTAGTCGCAGTAGGAGATCAAATTCTTGTAAAGGTAACAGAAATTGATCCCCAAGGTCGCGTTAATTTATCTAGAAAAGATGCCCTACCAAAACCAGAAGTAGAAAATCAATAAATTAAATAAAACATAAGCCATATGGTTTATGTTTTATTATTCTGTGGAAAAATATAATGAATCAATAGCATATAAAATATGAATTTTTTAAAAGGAGTTTTACTATGTTTGAAGTTAGAACCTTACCCAATGGAATCAGAATCGTACTGGAACGTATTCCCTTCCTCAGATCCATTGCCATGGGCATATGGGTGGCTAATGGATCTAGAAATGAGCAAGAAGAAACCTGTGGTATTTCTCATTTTATTGAACATATGCTTTTTAAAGGTACGGAGGGGCGATCTGCAAAAGATATTGCAGAAGAGATGGATGCAGTAGGAGGACAGATTAATGCCTACACCAGTAAGGAATATACCTGTTATTACACAAGAACCTTAGATACCCATATTGATATTGCACTAGATGTTTTGACAGATATGTTTTTTCATTCAAAATTTGCAGACGAAGATATTCTAAAGGAAAAGAATGTAGTGTTAGAAGAAATCAATATGTATGAAGATTCTACAGAAGAATTGGTTCATGACTTATTACAGGAAACCTTATGGCAGGGAGATCCTTTGGGATATCCTATACTAGGGACTGAGCAAACTATTTCAGGGTTCAACTCATCTTTATTAAAACAGTACTACAAGGATCATTATCAACCTCATAATACAGTGATTGCAGTGGCTGGTAATTTTGATATGGAAACATTATACCAAAAATTAGAAAAGCATTTTAGTGGTTGGCAACCTTCAAAGCCACCACAGAATATCCAATATCATACTTCTCATACGCCGAAAATCATTAAGAAAGTGAAGGATATAGAGCAAGTACATTTGTGTCTTGGATTGCCCGGTATCCCGCTAGGTTCTGAAGATGTATATGCCTTAACTATTTTTAATACTATATTTGGAGGCGGTATGAGCTCCAAATTATTTCAAACCATTCGTGAAGACCGAGGGCTTGCTTACTCTGTCTATTCATACCCTTCTAATTACCAAGATATAGGGCTATTTACAATCTATGCAGGAATGAGTGTGGGGCAAACGGGTGAAGTTGTCAAATTAATTTTACAAGAAATGGAACAAATGAAGAATGCTCGTTTTACCGAAGAAGCCATCCGTAAAACGAAAGAACAACTGAAGAGTAACTATATTATCGGTCTTGAAAGTACCAGCAGTCGTATGACAAGTATAGGAAAATCAGAGCTTCTTCTTCGAAGAATTCAAACACCAGATGAAATCATTCAGCGAATTGATGAAGTAACTGGGGAACAAATCGAGAATTTGATCGGTAAGATTTTTGACTTTTCTAAGCTTAGTGCAGCGGCGGTAGGGAAAGTAGAGCAATTAAATATAGAGGAGATGCTCCGTATATGAGTATAGAAGCATTACAAATACTCATTACCAGAATGGATGAGGCAAAGGATTTACCTTTGCCTCAATGTATGAGTGAGCAGGCAGCAGGGATGGATCTCTATGCGAATGTGCAAGAAGAAATACTAGAAAAAGGTAAAATCAAACTCATCCCCACAGGCATAGGCATCGCCCTGCCAGCAGGATTTGAAGCTCAAATCAGACCCAGAAGCGGACTCGCTATAAAACATGGTATCAGCTTGGTCAATACACCAGGGACCATCGATGCAGATTATCGTGGAGAAATAAAGGTGATTATGATCAATTTTGGAGAAGAGGATTTTATCATCCGCCGTGGGGATCGAATCGCTCAAATGGTCATTAATAAAATCGAAAAAGTAAGATGGCTAGAAGTAACAGAGCTTCCCACATCCCTTCGGGGAGACGGTGGCTTTGGTCATACAGGAAAGCAAGAAAGGTCTATATAGAGACCTTTTTTTTGTGCCAAAATGTAGACTGGCACCAACCATTTGCCCTTCTCATACATTAGTAGTAGCAGTAGACAGGAGGGATGGAAGTTGAAATTTCAAGGTATTACCTTTGCGGTAGTGGGGGGAGATCTAAGACAAAAAAAGTTAATTGAGTTTCTAGGGAAAGAAGGATATAGAGTTAAAGTATTCGGATTTCATAATATAAAATTTGGTGAAAAAGTAGAAGTATGTGACTCGATGGCGCATGCCCTAGGAGATGCAGATATCATCATAGGCCCCATACCTTGTTCTCAGGATCACAAAACCCTATTTAGCAAATATAGCGATCAACCCATTTTACTCCAAGATGTATTTAAGCATATTTCCAAAGACAAATTATTTATGGCAGGAAGGATTACAGAAGAAATTCAACGAATTGCCAACCATTATTCATTTAGGGTCATAGATTTATTAGAGCGGGATGAACTAGCCATACTCAATGCAATTCCTACGGCAGAAGGTGCTATACAAATCGCAATGGAAAACAGTGAGATTACTATACACGGTAGCAAATGCTTAGTACTAGGATTTGGACGGTGTGGAAGCGTGCTAGCGCATATGTTAAAAGGAATCGGGGGACATGTAGCAGTAGAAGCACGTAAACCTAGTGATCTTGCGTATATCAAAGCATATGGATATACTCCAATCTATCTCCGAGAAATGGAGCAAAAGATCCATGAATACGATTTTATATTTAATACAGTTCCAAGCTTAGTACTAGACAGTCAGATTATGCAATCTATCAAAAAAGAAAGTCTTATTATTGACTTGGCATCAGCTCCTGGGGGTGTGGATTTTACATCAGCCGAGCAAATAGGTATTAAAGCCATGCTGTGCTTAAGCCTTCCAGGCAAAGTAGCACCTGAGACAGCTGCACTCATTATTCGAGATACAATCTTTACAGTATACAGCGAGATGGGGGTGATATTATGAGTATCAAAGGAATAAGGATAGGAGTTGCCCTCTGTGGGTCATACTGCACCTACAGTGTAGTCATTCCTGAAATACAAAAAATGGTGGATGCAGGGGCAATTGTCATTCCGATTATATCCACTGCTTCTCAAACTACAGATTCTCGTTTTGGAAAAGCACAAGACCATATAGATCGGATAGAAAAAATCACAGGACAAAAGATCATAAGAACCATCGTAGATGCAGAGCCCCTAGGTCCTAAAAATATGGTAGATATTATAGTGGCAGCCCCTTGTACAGGAAATACCCTAGCAAAGCTTGCCCATGCCATCACAGACACACCTGTGCTCATGGCAATAAAAGGGCATTTGCGGAATGAAAAGCCAGTAGTATTGGCGCTGGCTACTAACGATGCACTAGGACTTAATATGAAAAATATTGGGGTTCTTATGAGTACCAAAAATATATATTTTGTACCATTAGGACAGGATAACTATAAAACAAAACCTAATTCCATGGTAGCGAAAATGGATATGATCATTCCTACTATTGAAGAAGCCATTAATGGAAAGCAGATTCAGCCAGTAATTATCACGTATTAAAGAAGAAGGCTCAAAAACTCGTACCGGAGGTTTATTTCCTTTGAATAAAGGACTGTGAAAAATTTTGTGTAAATCACAAAATTGATACACAGTCCTTTGTTTTTTGGACAGAATAACTACCCCCTCTTTGGTAAGAGTATAAATAAATAGGGGTAAAAAAGATTTGGAAGCATTATGATGGGAGTAATCATATTTTTCAAACCCAACAAGCAGGTGATATGCAATATTATGACATGTATTGTCGAATGCATTGCAGAAAATGAAAAAATAAAGTAGTATAAGATAAAATTTAGATTTAGGAAAATAGAAAGATACAATATATAACGAAGGTGAAAATATTGATGAAATCAGCAAAAGAAAGCTTGAACTTGAGGTAGGGGGAGTATATAAGTGAAAAGGTCTCAAAACAAAACAGATTCGGAGATATTGATACAAATTCTGGTATATACGATTGTGATTTGTACACTATTACCGTGTATACTTTGCTCTGCTTGGGAATTTAATAGACAAAACATTTTTAGGCATGAAAAAAATGAAGCAGTTGACTATATGGAAAAAAAATACGGGAAAAAATTTGTTGCAGAGAAAGCATACTATCATTCTCGTTTTTTAGGAATGCACAAACATATACGAGTGGATATTCATCCGGAAGATGATCCCGAGCTTCGACTTTACGCGATAAACGCAGCAGATGGAGAAGTGCATTATACACAGTTAGGACAATTACAAGGAAGACTAAAGAACTATCAACAATTATTTTGGGGAAGAGAAATAGATAAAGAGTTGGAAAAGATTATTGAAAAAAATTTTGATGCTCCTTATAAAATAGAATCATTTATTGATACGCACGTATCTGGTGAATTCTATGATAGTCTTTACGGAAAAACTATAACACTTCAAGATATGAAAACACGCTATCCAGATTTAGAGAAAAAATTTAGATATGTAGTAGAAGTTTATTTTTTTAAAGAACTAAAATATGATGATCGAAAAATTGAAGGGGACAAGATTTTTAAATTGATGAAGTATATTGAAGAACATATTAGTGAAAACGTAGGTTTATATGTTAATTATTATAACAGTCCAGAGCAAGGATTATACAAAAAAGGATATAGGATTTCTATTCAAGATACAAATGATTTTGAAATGCCAATTCAGGTTAGTTGGAGTTTTAAGGGTTCGGATAAATTAAGATCTTTTAAACAGGAGGAAATTGAAAATGATCGTAAATAGAGAGTATTTACCTATGAATCATAACCCAACTTTCGACTAAAAAGTTCTGAAACCCTTGATATTGCGGGAAAGTGCAATTTTATTTTGTCACTACCTGTTAATTTATGGAATGATAATTGCTAGATTTGACGATAGAATAGGTATTTCATACAAGAATATCTTAGCAAATACCTTCCAATATTACAAACCATATTTTGGAAATAGTTTAGTCACTACTTTTACGATTTTTCCTGATTTCTAACGTATTTATCACGTTTATAGGCATTTTTTTCATGAAAATCAGTGATTTTAAAGTAACTTAGTCGAAAGTCGGGATAAGCGTAAAATTAAGCCATAATAGGGCAGATAGCCTAAGCGAAAGGAGATGTTTCAATTTGAATAGAGTTCGTGGAGCTTCTTCCTATGTACTAGAACGAAGCAACTTCGGCAGCCGTTGTGGGTGATATAGTGATATCCATCAGCTTACACGCAATAAAGATAATGCGTGTTCACTCAGGGGATCTATAGCCCCAGCGACTAGAACGCTATGAAAATGAAATATCTCCTTGAGCGAAAACTTCTAAGTAATACTACAGTAGTCGATGGATATCTTATAAGAAATAGAAAGATAAAAAAGGAACTATTTTCATAGTTCCTTTTTTATCTTCTAGCAGACACAGCTAGAAAGGCTAGTTTGATCTGCATATTTACCTTCATTACACAATCTATACAATACACATTTCCATCATTTGCGTTATAAAATCCCTTCTTTGTTGAACCACAGCGATAACATTTTTTCATGGCTTCACCTACTTTTCTAATAGGATATAATGTTAATTATATCATCATTTTAACAGGAAAGCTTGCATAGTTTTTATACGAATTTTATAATTTTATCTCCATATAGGATAGCACAACACATAGAATAAATGAGAAATAAAGTATATTTTAGAAATTGTATTTAC
>CALKRZ010000012.1 GCA_937989765.1 uncultured Clostridia bacterium
GTATATCGTCACAGATTCAGAATTAGAAGCTTTAATTCTTGAATGCAATCTCATAAAAACCCATCGGCCCAAATATAATCCCTATTTTCTCGCTGAACTAGAATAATATCCTCAGGCTGAATTAAAGACATGCCTTCTCGATTTTTTAATAAAATGCCTTCAATCTTATGAAATACATTTTCTTTTGGAAGTAGATCTTTTGGTTGAAGAAGCTGCATTCTTTCTACTGTTTCTGTCAATCGATCTAGTTTAAATGGCTTTATAATATAATCAAAAGCATACAATGAAAACGCCTGCGGCATATAGTCTTGATGCGCAGTAATAAAAACGATCATGATCTTTGGATTGATATCTAGCATCAGTTTTGCTGCTTCTACTCCATCCATACCAGGCATTTCCACATCCATAAAAACTGCATCTGGAAGCAATTGTTCCATTAAGGAGACTGCCTGATCCCCTCTAATCGCCTCACCAACAATAAGTATATTGGATATTTTTTGTAAGGCTTTACGGAGTACAAATCGCATGCTATCTTCATCATCTACAATCATGACTTTCAGGCTCAAAATGTTACCTCCTTCGCAGGGCTAAAGGTTTATCAAAGATTTCTTTTACAATAAAAGCTCTGCGCAAATCCTGTATAGAATAAGAATGAGTCTGTTGTGCAGATAATTGTAGCTGATTTTGCTTTGAGTGTTCACTGATCATCCCTTGAGGCGCAAAAGAGGACTGCTGCAGTACGATTAGTTCTTTTTCCAATATCTTTTTTTTGATTTTTTGTTCTTCTGTAACATTTCCACTTAATTTCTGTAGCTCTTGCTGTAGAATTCTTTTTAGATTATTTATATCTTGTGGTTGTTTATTTGCTTCCATAGGATTTCGCTCCTTGATTGGCAATAGGTGCTTCTGCACTGCCTATAGCTTCTCTCATGGATGTATCCGCTTTTACATTCTGCATAGTATAGTAATCCATTACCCCAAAATTGCCATCTTCTAAAGCTTTCGCAATCGCTAAAGGAATCTTTGATTCTGCTTCGACTACTTTGGCACGCATTTCTTGAACTCTTGCTGTCATCTCTTGTTCTTGGGCAATGGCATTAGCTCGACGTTCCTCTGCTTTCGCCTGTGCAATCTGTTTATCCGCTTCTGCTTGTTCAATTTGTAAGTGAGCACCTATATTTCTTCCGATATCAATATCTGCAATATCGATGGACAAGATCTCAAAAGCAGTACCAGAATCCAAACCTTTGCTTAATACTGTCTGAGAGATCCGATCTGGATTCTCTAGTACCTCTTTATGACTTCGTGAGGAACCTACGGTAGTAACTACCCCTTCTCCTACTCTCGCAATAATTGTTTCTTCACCGGCTCCACCGACTAATCTAGCAAGATTCGCCCGTACTGTAACTCTCGCAATGACTTTTACTTCGATTCCATCTACGGCTACTGCTGAAATCCAAGGCGTTTCGATAATTTTAGGTGTTACACTCATTTTTACAGCGTCTAGGACACTTCTGCCCGCTAAATCAATAGCAGCTGCTCTCTCAAAAGAAAGCTCTAAATTGGCGCGATGAGAAGCAATGAGGGCATCTACTACAGTATTTACTCGACCCCCAGATAGTAAATGGGATTCAAGTTGATTCACATTTACGTCAATTCCTGCTTTGGAAGCTTTAATAAGCGGCTGAATAATCAAAATGGGACGAACCCTTCTAAGACGCATTCCTACCAAAGTCCAAATACGAATTCGAACCCCTGCAGCCCAAGCTGAGACCCATAGTCCTACAGGAATAAAACTAAAAAATAAAGATCCACCTAAAAATAAAAGTGCCAATGTGAAAAAGAAACCAACTGCTTGTGGCATATCCAACACTCCTTATGCGTTCTCATATTTTATTTCTTTAACAATGATTTTTTGTTGATTTACTTCGATTACTTTCACTGATTTGCCTTCTGCGATATAGGGTCCATACGAAAATACGTCCAGTCTTACTCCGTTAAAATCTACACTACCCTGAGGTCGTAAAGATGTAATAGTAGATCCTTCTTTTCCTAGAAAATAATCTAGATCTCCAATTTCAGACTCTTCATACTTACAGATATCTTGAAGTATAAGACTACCATACATCTGTTTTTTCATAATCCATCGCAGGAAAATAGAAATCATAACTGTAAACAGTATGGCTATTGCCACGACAATAAAAATACCATAGGTGAAAAATTTAATCGTAAACACCATAGCACAAATAATGGATAAAATCCCCATCACACCAGGCACTCCAAATCCTGGGATAAACATTTCTATACCCAAAAGAATAAAACCAACGATAAACAGAAAACAGACTAAATAAATCATAAAATCCCTCCTTTCTAAATTTGGATCTCAGAAAAAGTATGTGGTAAGGCAAATATATGCTTTTGAGATCTTTTATTTCTATATTTATATTGTATCGCAAAGAAGAGAAATTACAACGCTTTATGTCTCATCTATACACTATATCGTCTCAACTGTCGCTTGCTTCTGGAGTACTCTGTTTTGGAATATAGAGGCTAAATACGGTATGATCATTTTGAGAAGAAACTTTTATATCTCCACCATAGTTTTCTAAGATTTGTTTTACAATATAAAGTCCCATACCTTCTCCTTGACTTCCTTTAGTCGTAAATCCTGGCTGAAATATCTTCTTTGTATGCTCTTCAAATATAATTTCTCCAGAATTTTCAATAATAAACTCAAAAAAAGATAAATTTTCAAAGATGGAGATACTAACTCTCTTTTTCCCTGAATAGACGGAAGTAGCATAAATTGCATTATCAATGAGGTTACCCAAACAGCGACATATTTCCCAAGAAGGAACCAAAAGTCCTTGCAATCTAGTCGTAATGGTCACGAAATATTCTACCTGTCGATGCTGCGCGTCATGAGACTTCGCTTGAAGTAGCGCGTTGATTGCCACATCTCCAGTTTTGATATAGGTATTGAGTTTCTCAATATCCCCATATACTTTATACAAGTAAGAAGATAGTTCATCATACTCTTCCAGTTCGACTAATCCATAAATAACTTGTATATGATTCAAAAAATCATGTCTTTGTGATCGTAAAGCCCGATTAAGGCTTTCGATATTTTGCAAGGTATCTTGTTGTATATTTACTTTTTCTTCCCACAATCGAAATAGATATATATCCCGAAATCCAAAATAACTATTATAGACAATGAGGAGAATCGCCACAAGTAATAAAAAATCGGAATGATGGAAGGGATTGTCACGTATAATCCCTATGAATAGTAAAATTCTATTCAATATAAGTAACGCTGCCAAGCTCAGCTGAAGAATATTTAAACTCATGAGCAGCTTCTTCACTTTAGATAACTGCACCAGCTTTTTCATAGATCAGCTCCCTATCACATACTTTTTACAGATTGTATTTTGTTTCATGGACTAAAATATCTTCCACATAGGCTCGTAAAACCTCACCCACACTCCAAGCTTGTGCATAGCATCCCCTAGAAATAATGGGTTCATTGCCATCAAATATCTCAGCAATAGATCCAACACAACCATCTCGCAGATGATCTTCTATAGGTTCTAGCATACGTCTTGCCATTTTGATGCTCTGTTTTGAGTATTCATTCACTTTACAATACGCTGTGATCAATGCGCCCAAAGGGAATCCCCAACTTGTTCCCTGATGATAAGCCCCATCCCGATCCATTAATTGTCCAAAATACACGCCCCTATATTCTTCGTCCCATGGAGATAAGCTACGAAGTCCATAGGTAGCATACAATTCACTACATACCTTTTCTACAACTTTCTTTTCTTGTGATAGGGGTAGCATAGTAAATGGAAGACTCACTGCCCATATTTGATTAGGACGCACCTTATCATCTTGCTCTTCTGTAGAGACTACATCATACAAGCACTCTTTTTCCTCGTTCCAAAACTGCTGACAGAAAGACTGCTTTACTTGTTCTGCCAAACAATCATAGTCTTTTGTATCTTCCCCATACGTTTGTGCTAATAAGCTCATTACCCGAAGCGCATTATACCATAATGCATTGATTTCCACTGGTTTGCCATGCCTTGGAGTGACGACCCACTCTCCTACCCGTACATCCATCCATGTGACTTGATCTAGCCCAGATCCAGCTTGGATTAATCTATCCTCATCCATTTTGATAGAAAAATCCGTACCCTCTTTATAGGCCTTAATAATTTGTTTTAGGGTAGGATATATCTCACGACGGACAAATTCATACTCTGCTTCAGTACCCGTGTGCATCAAAAATTGATGCACAGAATGAAAATACCACATAGAGGCATCCGCTGTATTATATAAAGGTTCTGCTCCCTCATCTGGAAACATATTAGGTACTAGTCCATTTTTTACATACTTTGCAAAAGTCCATAAAATTTCTTTCGCGTCCTCATACCTTTTGGTGGTTAACGTAAGGCCTTGGAGCGCAATCATCGTATCTCGGCCCCAATCTGCGAACCAAGGATATCCAGCCATGACCGTCTTCATATTCGTAGACTTACGATGAACAATAAACTGATCTGCAGCCGCTACTAAGATATCAGCCAAAGGATCATGAATATCTGCTTTTGAAATTACAGCTTGTATTCTCATTTTTTCTTGATTAATAAGCGTCCATCCATTATCTTTCGGATATTCATCTATCGTACAAATGACAGCAAATTTTGCTTCCTCATAAGGTGCAAATTCTGTTTGAAATGCGCCTGGTATGTAATGATTATCAATGGCACTCATGCCTGTTGCAATTTCTGTTGCATATTGCATATCCGAATAAAATTTTTCTTTGCTTTCTATGGTTGTACCTCTTTCAGTCTTTATACGAATCTTAACTGTAGGATTTTTACTAGGGATCAAAGTCATTTCAGACTCAGTCTGATTGACTTCAAATATCAGATCCGCTCTTTCCGAACGTTCATTATGGTCTCTAAAGTTCATCAGCGGGGTAAGGGTAAGCTTGGTAGCTTTGCTGCCATTCATCACATGATATCCAATCACAGCCGTATTCGTTCCATAGACCAAAGCAACTGTCTTGGTAATAAAAAGATCCTCTACCTGATACGTAAACTCTGGAAGTTGTTCATATGTAAATCGCTGCAGGTGATGATGTCCTTCTTGTATCCATCCAGGTTGTTGATTGGTTGAAAAATCATAAATCCCATTTTGAATTTGAACGTTTTCCTGTATTTTAGATAAAATCAAATGACGTTGTATAGGAGGATGTAGGCTAGCAATTAACATTCCATGGTGTTTTCTTGTATGTCCACCAATAATCGTACTGCCCGCATAACCACCTATACCATTAGTGACTACCCATTCTCTTTGAATTCCCTGCTCAAAAGTTTTCCAATATCCTTTTCCAAATTTCATCTTTTTCATCCTTTCCATCTTTTCATCTGTCCAACTGTCCAACTGTCCAACTGTCCAACTCAATTATAACGCAACCATTTTACAGAAACAATATGGGCAAAAACCTGCAGACCACGGCCTACAGGTTTTTATATGTTTTTTTGGAGTTGCCTTAGGCATTAAAACAAATGGATACCTCTAGGAGAGAATATACCGTTCTACAATTTCAGCCACTCCATCGTGATCATGGGTGTTACTACTAATGATATTTGCCATATCTTTTATTTCTTGTACTGCATTTGCCATGGCAACTCCGACTCCAGCATATTGGATCATACCAGCATCATTCATGGCATCTCCTATGGCCATCACTTGCTCTCTTGGAATCTGCAATTTCTCAGTCATATAGGCTAATGCAATGCCTTTATCCGCTTGCTTAGGCATAATTTCAAGAAAATATGGTTTTGATATGAAAATATTCGTAACAGCACCTAAATCTTTATCTAGTTGAATCTTTAGAGCCAGTAGTTTTTCAGGTTCTCCAGGGATCACAAATTTCACGGCACCCTCATATAAAAGAGAAGCAAAATCTTCAACTACCTCTAAATTCATACCTGTTAATGTACAGTCTATGTCTGTATATTTATTTTGATAGGAAACATAAATTGTATCATCTTTATAGGTTTGAATAGGAAATCCATAACTGCTTACAATCTCGTAAGCTTTGACCGCTAAATCATGGTGTAGTTTAAATCCGTATATTTCTTGTTTGGTATCTGTACGAAAGATACAAGCTCCATTAAAACCGATCACATATCCTTTTTTTTGATCCATTCCTAACTCTCTAATAAATGGATCCATGGCATAAGGACCTCTCCCAGATGCCAAGATAATAATGACTCCTCTTTGTTCCGCTTGCTGTAGTGCTTTTTTGTTTCTGTTAGATATAAATAATTCTTTTGTAAGAAGAGTATCATCCATATCTATAGCCAGTATTTTAATATTCATACTTTTCATCCTTTCACATTTGTCCATTTAATCATACCTTAAGACTGGATAAAATAAAAGGATATTATGCACGACGAAAACTATCTGACTTTCCTTTTTGAATACGATAGTCTGTTGTACTGATTCCTTCTGTCTGAAAAAAAATACCATTAAAATATTTTGCATCTTGATAGCCGACTTTTTGAGCAATTTCAAAATCATCTAACGGAGTTTCCAGCATAAGCTCTTTCGCTTTATTCATCCTAACTTTTACATAGTATTCATAAAAACTCTTGTTCTCTTTTTTTTGAAAAATTTTATTTACATACTCTGGCGTGCTATTGACAATAAACGCTGTCTTAGATAAGGATATATTTTCAAAGTAAAAAGCTTCTACATAATTTTTGGCACATTGATAAATCCAATCATTTTTCTCTTCTCTAAGACTTTGTATATAATTACATATTTTAGTTAGAAGATCTTTCACATATACATAGGTATCATCTAGTCCATCTTTTTGCATTAATTCTTTGATAGAAATATACTTAGCAAAAAAATCATCCAATTGTATTTTTTGTTCACTCGCATATCGATTAATGGAAACAAAGATATCTAAAATAATTTTGGGCACCAACTTATCTGGGAGGGGATCGCAACTTCTTAATACTACAAATATTTCATCTAAGAGTTTCAATGCTTTTGGTGTATTCCCAATGACTACCTCATATACTAATAATTCTTCTTTTTTCAAGGGATACTGGTAAGTAATATGGTTATCCGGTTCTACATAACAAATAGGAATAGTAGAAGCATTCCCCAAGTAGAAATTATGCCGTAGTGCAGCCTTCGCTTGCTTATATGAAATGCATATATCCCTAGGATTTTGCACAGTTGTACCTATGCCTATTGTTACGGTCACTTGTTTTTCTTTTTTAATCTTATCATGGATCTGCGCTGCAAATTCTAATGACTGCTCTAATGACCATGAATTACCCAAAATAATTGTAATTTCATCCAAACGATTAATAAATGCAATCCCATTTTTAATAGAAGCAAGCATTGTATCAATTTTATAAAAAACAGAAAAAATGAATAGGTGCTTGTCTTTCTCTTCCACAGCTAAGGTAATCTTATTAAAAAAATCTATTTTTATTACTAATACTGTATATGCAGAAGACAAAGGCATATGAAAGTATTGAAAGCCTCTTTCTATTTCCGAATCTTTTTCCATATGTCCATGAACCAAATTAATTAAAAATCGATCCTGAAATACAGGTAGTTTTTGCTCATATAAAGTCAATAGCCAATTTTTTTCTTCCTCCTGCTTTTGTAAGTCTTCAAAGAGCTGCTTGGCTTGCATCAAGCATCGATTCAACTCTTGTGTTTTAACAGGCTTAAATAAATAGGCAACAAGCCCTTGTTCCAATGCCCTCTCCATATATTTATGTTCATCTATACTTCCGTATAAAATCATTTTCACTGTAGGATGTCTTTCTTTCATTTTCTCAAAAACTTGATAGCCTGTAAGTCCAGAAAGTCTCATATCCGCAATAATGAGGTGAATTTCACCTTTATCGAGTTCTTCCAAGATTTGCGCCCCAGTTTCTACCTCTTTTATAACACGAAGCCCTAATTGAAAAGAGTGAATATATGTTTTAAAATTTTTGCGATTTTCTTTATCAGGATCTGCGATCAGTATCCGAATCACATTCTTCCCTCCTTCCTCTTATAATATATATCGACTAAAAACAACAACTCTACTTCATGTTTTTTAGCTCGTTTTGAATAAGTTCATCTAATAAAGTACTAAAATCCATCCCCAAACCTGCTGCTGCCTTAGGAATTAAACTATGAGATGTCATACCAGGCAAGGTATTAATTTCCATGACAATGACCTGCTCTTCCTTTACGATCAAATCTACTCGCCCATATCCCCTGCAATGGAGTACCTGAAACACTTTTTTTGCAAGTTCTCGGATCATAATTTGTAAAAACTCTGGAAGGGTGGATAAATGGATTCGCGTCGTCTCATCTTCATATTTTGCAGCATAATCATAAAATATCTTATCTGTTGAAATATCTAGTACCGTCAGTACTTTCAGATCATCTTCCGTTTCAATGATCCCACAAGTCACTTCTCTCCCTTCGATATATTTTTCCACTAAAATGTCATCTTTCAGCTTTTGTACTACTTCCACTGCTGTAGTGAGTTCTTGTAAGGTATGTACAATGCTAATGCCGATACTAGAACCACCTTTATTCGGCTTTACGACTAAAGGGAATCCCAGTTGTATGATTTTTTCTTCATAGGGATATAGATGTTCATTCCAAGGAATAAATACATCCTCCGCTACAGGAATATGATGCATTTTCATAAGCATCTTAGATAAATATTTATCCATACCCACTGCACTCCCCAAGACCTTCGTGCCTACATAATGGATATGAAGACATTCTAGAAGCCCTTGCATAGAACCATCCTCTCCCATCCCTCCATGAAGCGCACTGAGTACAAGATCTGGTTTTATTTGTATTAATGTGATAATCCAATCCGTATTATGATTTTCTGGTATGGTAATAGGGATTATTTCGTATTTTTGTAAATTTAAATGCTTCATCATTTCTTCTCCCGTTTGAAGAGAAACGGCTCGTTCTAAAGAATTTCCACCCATTAAGACTACAAGCTTTATTTTTTTCACAAAAGACCTCCTGAGTATGTAAAAATGTTACCTCCATATATTATATGGGGATTTCTACAAAAAAGAAAGAACCGCTATAGATTTTCTATAGCGGTTCTTTTAAATTTTTGTAAAGTATATGCGTATCTGTTTAATACCCATTTAGATATCGTAAAAATGCATTCTCTTTATCCATAAATACAGTTGTATCCTTCATCGTTTTATACGTATTCATTCTTTGAATGAATCGATAAAATTCTAAATCTTTTTGAAGAGATTTTTGATGTATTTCTAATACTTCTGCATCTGCTTGTGCCTTAATCGTAGCTGCTTCTTCTACCGCTTTTGCAACCATTTCTTTTTTGATTCTTTCTGTCTCTGATAAATCTTTTTGATACTGACTATCTCCTTCAGCCATCAGTTTTTGGCTTTCTTTTTGAATCTCCATGGTCATTTTTTCTTCAATACTGGCAATATTTGCAGCTGGGAAATTTTTACGATGAATTCCGATATCTGCAACAAAAATGCCGTATTGAGCAGCCAATTCTTGATTGAGCTGTTCTTTTTTATGGTCTATAGACGCAGAGATTTTTTCTTTGTTGAAGAAATCATCAAAATTAAGCATATTCGCTGTTTGAACGACTACTGGATACACTCGATCATCCATAAGACTATTTGCTTTTTGCTTATTTTGTAAGGTCATATTAAAAAATGCAGGATTAATAATCCGATATTGTGCATACATTTGTATATCAATTTTTCTTCGATCAAATGTATTAATCGTTTCTTTGGTAGAGGTATAGGTTAAATATTTGGAAGGATATAAATGCACTGTTTGAATAAAGGGTATCTTAAAGTGCAAACCCTTTGTAGTCATTATATCTGGATGATATCCTTGCGCTGTTAAATCCGCTTGGACTTGCTCTTGATCCGAAGACTCTATTACGACTGCATCTATTTTTCCTAATGTTTTAATCACTGCTACTTCATCTTCAGCCACCGTATAGGCAGTCATATTAAAGCCAATAAAGGCAACAAACATAATTATAATAATAGTGTTAAACTTTTTCACTTTTCATACCCCCTTATTGCACTGCATCTAATTTTATAGGTTTTTGTCCATCGTCCATATTAAAAAATTTATGAATTTGCCCACTTTTTGTAGTATCTAAAATAATATTATTGTTCTTAATAAATTCCTTCATGGATTCAACATAATATTTTTCTTTTACAATCTCAGGATTCTTTTGATATTCTGTATATAACGCTTCAAATTCAGCTACTCCAGCTTTACCTCTAGAAACTACTTCTGCTTTGTACCCTTTAGCACCTTCAATGAGCTTTATAGCTTCTGCTTCCGCTTGTGGAATGACTGTATTTCGATATTTTTGTGCTTCTTCTAATTTTCCGTTTTTATATTGATTTGCCTTTTCTACTTGTTTATATGCTTCATCTACGGCTGGAAGCAGCTCTGCATTTTGAGTTTTGACTTCGATAATTTTAACACCAGACTCATAGGAATTCATCTTTCTTTGTAATTCCGGCAAGACGACTACATCGATTAACTCTTTGTTGGTCAAAGCCTCTTCTAAAGTATGAGACTGCACTGTATTCCTCAGAACATCCTCAAGCGCTAATCGCATAGTCCCTTCCAAATCTTCTACCTTGAAAAGATAATTCACAGGATCTTCTACTCTATACCGCACCATTAGATTCATCAGTACGATAGAGCTATTATTTCCTTGGGCGCCTACTATGATAGTAGATTCTTCAGGATTGTCTCTATACACAGGGTCTGTTTTTTCGGTTCCCTGTTGTAGCGTTTCATAGCCATATTCCATCTTGTACGGTTGCTTTACATTCACCATCTTGACAGTATCAATCATAGGTATTTTGAAACTCAATCCTTCTTTATTCTCCACCTTTAGTACTTTTCCAAATCGGAGGACTACCGCTTCATATCCACTATCTACTTTATAGAGTCCCCCAACTATACTAATTACCACGACTACGACGATGACAACTAAAGCCATATAGTTCTTGAACTTATTCATCATACCTTTCATATCTTTTTTGCTACCTGGATCAATTCGGATTTCTTCGGTAAAGAAATCTTTTTTCATCTCACTCATCTTTTTCACTCCATCCTTTAATATACTGTTGTGTTTTTCTCTACATACTATATTGTAATACTCTTTGTATCATTTGTCAATATATAAAATAATAAAAAGCTGCAATATCTTTTGGATACTGCAGCTTTTATATTTTATTTCACTATATATTGCCCATTTTCCACCATTTCAGCTACTTGTTGTACATCTTTATCTCCTCTTCCTGAGAGGTTGATGATCAATATTTGATCTGGGGAGAGCTTTTGAGCTAATTTCATTCCATAGGCTACAGCATGAGAACTTTCAATAGCAGGAATAATTCCTTCTACTCGAGATAATTCTACAAAAGCATCCAGTGCTTCTTGGTCCGTTATACTGACATACTCTGCCCTACCTGTGTCTTTATAATAACTATGCTCAGGCCCTACTCCAGGATAATCAAGCCCCGCAGCTACAGAATGAACTGGCAAGGGTTCACCCTTTTCGTCCATCAAAGTATAACATTTAAAACCATGAATCACGCCTGGTTCTCCTATGGATAAAGACGCTGCATGTTCTCCAGTTTCAATCCCTTTGCCACCTGGTTCCACGCCCACGATTTTAACTTCTTTGTCTTGGTAAAAAGGAGAGAATAAACCGATGGCATTACTACCTCCACCAACACAGGCAACTAAATAATCTGGCAGTCGTCCTGCTGCCTCCAAGATTTGTTTTTTTGCTTCTCTTCCAATTATACTTTGGAAATGCTGCACCATCCAAGGATAGGGATGAGGACCTACTGCGGATCCCAACATGTAGTAGGTATGGTCATAATTTTTTATCAAATCTTCCAATGCTTCATCTACCGCATCTTTTAAAGTTTTTGTTCCTCTGGTTACTGGAACAACTTTTGCTCCTAATAATTCCATACGAAAAACATTAAGCGCTTGACGCTTAATATCTACTTCACCCATATAAATAATACATTCCATATCAAATAAAGCACAAGCCGTAGCTGTAGCTACCCCATGCTGCCCAGCACCAGTTTCTGCTATGATTCTTTTTTTGCCCAGTCTTTTTGCCAATAAAACTTGTCCGATGGTATTGTTAATCTTATGAGCACCTGTATGGTTTAAATCTTCTCTCTTTAAATAAATCTGAGCACCACTTATTTTTTGGGTAAGCTTTCCACAAAAATATAACGGATTAGGTCGTCCCACATACTGGGTTAGATAGTAATCTAATTCTTCGGTAAAATCTGGGTCATCCTTATACTGTAAAAATGCTTCTGTAACTTCATCTAAAACAGGAATCAACTGGGGTGGTACATATCGTCCCCCAAATTCTCCATAGTATCCATTTTCATTCGGTTTTAACATACTCTTCTCTCCTTTTTTACATTCTCTTCTCTTCTCGTCTCATTATACTTTACATAAGTAAAGTGTTATTTGCATTGTAGCATTTTCGTATTAAGCTGTCAACATTCATGCATATTCTACTTTTTATCCCAATAAATGTCGATTTTATCTCCTTGTTTGATCAAATCAGTAAAAGCCGCCCTTTGTCCATTTAGCAGCAGTATAATATTCCCTTGTGGATTTTTTAGATCAAAATCAATATAACTAAATATATCTACAAACATATACCTTTTCTTGCTACCTCTAATCTGCACACTTTTACCATTTACTTGTACCTGTAGAGGAATTTCAAGAACTGGTTCGTAGGAGATAATCTCCGATTGTACAGGCGGCTCATAGAGTTCAGTAGAAATATCTTGCGTAGGCATGTCTATCATTGTTTGAACTTTTGCAGGTGCCTGTATATAGAGTACATCTCCATCTTGCACGGGATGATCCTTCTGTACAATTACGCCATTTACCTGTATTTCCTTTGATTCAAGGCTGATTTCTGCATAAGAAGCCAAATCTTCAACGGTATTAATCTCGAATACTTTAATTTCGTCATGGTTATGGATCTGGGCATCTAATCCCACAATGCTTCCGTTGATCGTAACAATCGCTGCAAATTGCATATTAGATCCATTTAAGGTGATTTTTTTCATTTTATGGTTCTGAACATAATCTATTACAAAGGCTTTTGCTGATTCGCCATTTACCGCGGGCTCAATCGTTATTTGATCTCCTTCATGGATACATGTATCCAAACTGGCAGGCATTCCATTTACCTTTAATTCTGCTGGAATACCCGGTTGCCCCCATATTTTTTTTCTGGTTTCATTGATTTTAAATTCTAAAGAACTTCCTTTTCTAGCGATCAGATTCGTATGGTCAAATCCTTTGATCATACCCGTATCTAGTACTGTTAGTTTTTTGGTGTTAATCAATTTTACAGTTTCTCCATTGACTGTTACCTGCATAAATTCATATCCTTTGTGCATAAGTGCTGTAATACATATACCCATAGGGGTAATCAAAGCAGGCCCCTTCCTTATTTCCCCAGCAAAAACAATATGATTTAATACTTCGCTTCCACGAACAGCTACCCGTTCCTTGGGGAGTTTTAATTTATCTGAGACCTTTGATGTAAATCCTACTATTTGACTGCCGCCTCCCACACAAAAAACTGCGTTCGGAGACTTGCTTCCGTTAATTTCATAAATTTTTGATGCCACTTCTTCTGCTAAACGTTCTACTGCTGGTTCAATAAGAGATCGTATTTCATTGCTATGAAGCGTATGAGAGAGCCCCAATATATCCGTAAAAGATATTTCATCTTTTTGTGATAGTTGTAATTTTATTGCTTCTGCTGTCTGAAAATCTACTAAGTAACTATGGACAATTTGCTCTGTTATTTCATCCCCAGCTACAGAAATCATTCCATACGCAATAATACTACCATCTTTAGTAATGGCTATATCCGAAGTTCCAGCACCCACATCGACCAAAGCCAAATTAAGTAGCCGTAAATTTTCTGGAATCGCTACATTGATCGCAGCAATCGGCTCCAATGTTAAACTGATCACTTCAAGATCCAGCCGTTCCATAACAGAATACAGGCTATCCACCACCACTTGAGGTAAAAAAGTAGCTAAGACATCTGCGCCAATACCTTTTCCTTTATGTCCTTCTAGATTAGAAATCATATACCCATTCAGATAGTAGCTAACAATAGAATACCCCACACAAAAGTATTTTTCATCTTGCTGTAATTCCTGTTGAAGCAGTTGCTGCGATTGATGGATTCCTTCTAATTCTAGTCCTTTAACCTGATCTTTTTGTATCTCCTTTTGCTCTTCTATTTGTTGTTCTACATGCACTCGATAAGTGCGCAATGCCCTTCCCGCTGCCGCAATGGCTACTTGGGTTAGATTTATCCCTACTTGTTTTTCTAAGCTATGCTTTACTACAGTAGCCGCTTTTGTTACTTTACTAATATCATGAATTTGTCCATCAATCATAGCCCTAGATTCATGTTCGACAATTTCACTCGCCACTACAATAAACTTATCCTCTTTTTGATATCCTACAACACCTATGACTGTTCTTGTACCGATATCCAACCCGAATATAAGTTCTTGAGGATTTAAATGAGCATTGGTCAACATTTCTTTTTCCTCCTGCATAAAGGATTTCAGTAAATATCCTACTTATTTTTGCATCACTTTGGCATATACTTCTACATATTTTTTAGCTGAAGACTCCCAAGAATAATCTAACTCCATGACCTTCTTTGAAAGATTTCTCCACTGTTCTTGATTTGCAGTGTATACATGAAGCGCTCTTTTTATGGTATTTAATAACTCTTTACTGGAATAATCACTGAATACAAAACCATTGCCTTCATTTTTTTCGGGATTGAATTCCTGCACTGTATCCGCCAATCCCCCAGTTTTTCTAACAATCGGAATCGTACCATAGCGCATGCTAATCAATTGACTTAAGCCACAGGGTTCAAACTTAGAAGGCATTAAGAAAATATCGGAACTAGCATATATTTTTTGCGCAATGGCCGTATTAAACGTAATGGCTGCGCGAATTTTATCTGGATATTTTTTCTGCATACTACAAAATATATCTTCATAGATGGGATCCCCGGTACCAAGTACCACCAGTTGAACATCCATCTGCATAATGTCATCTATACATTCTTCAATTAGGTCAAAACCTTTTTGATCCGCCAATCTAGAGATCACTCCAATTAAAGGTGTGTCTGTTACCAATAAGCCTAATTCATTTTGAAATGCCTGCTTATTATAAAGTTTTCCATCCAAATCATCTTTATGATATGTTTTATAAATATAACGATCTATTTGAGGATTATATAGTTCATCATTAATACCATTCAGTATTCCGTACAAGTCTTCCTTTCTCTTACGAATGATTCCATCTAATCCACAACCATACTCAGGTGTTTGAATTTCGTTTGCGTAATTCATGCTTACAGTGGTAAGGGCATCACTATGTACAATACCTGCTTTCATATAATTAATATTCCCATAGAATTCTAAACCGTCCGGATGATAATAAGATTCATGTAACCCTAATAGTCCAAGGGTATCTTTAGAAAAGTTACCTTGGTACTGTAAATTGTGAATAGAATATAGTACTTTAATATTCTTGTAAAATAGTTTTTGAGCATAATGCTCCTTTAATAAAATCCCAACTGGACCACATTCCCAATCATTACAATGAATAATATCAGGCATAAAATCAATCTTTGGCATCATTTCTAAAACTGCTTTATTAAAAAATGCAAATCGTTCTGCATCATCATGATGACTGTAATATTGCAGCCGATCAAAATAATACGCATTATCTACAAAGTAGCATGGTACTTGCATATTTTTATAGCCCTCTAGTATCGTCTTACGAATAATAGTAGTTTGTTTTCTCCAGTCCAGATGTATCGAATAATCCGTAACATATTCCATTTTATTCTTGTATTCTGAAGGAATTTCTTTATATTTTGGCATGACTATGCGAATATCATGACCTAGGGCTTTTAAAGCAAGAGGAAGTGAACTAGCCACATCCGCTAATCCTCCTGTCTTTGCAAAGGGATGCACCTCTGAAGCCATAAATAGTATTTTGTATTTTTTAGTCTGCATACGGTACCTCCTACTTTCTATAATTCATCTATATCAACTTTTCTAAGCGTTTCTGCAACTAACTCAGGGGGTGAAGGATTGATATAGCATCCCGTACTCAATTCAAACCCCGCAATATTGGTGAGTCTAGGTAAAATTTGAATATGCCAGTGAAAATATTTATCGATCATATTTTCTTGAGGTGACCCCATAAAACAAATATTATACGAAATATCGTCAAATACTTTTTCATACCGTACGAGCAGCCGTTTTATAATCTGCGCCAAGCTAGTAATATGCTGTTCAGATAAATGTCCATAGTCAAATAAATGTTGTTTTGGCATAATCCATGTTTCATAACAAAATCTAGACGCATAGGGCGCAAAACATATAAATAGATCATTTTTATCAATGATTCTTAAAGTTGAATCTTGCTCATATCGAAGCATTTCACAGTATACACATTTTTGGTGGTGTTGATAATATCTCTTGCATCCGTCTAAAATATGTCTTTGTTTATCCGGTAGCAAAGGAACCCCTATGATTTGCCAATGGGAATGTTGAAGGGTGGCACCAGCATCCGCCCCTTGATTTTTAAATACTTGAATGTACTTGATTTTCTCATTTTTAGCAATTTCCATATATCGTTCTTTAATTGCTTTTAATATCAATTCAATTTGAGTAGTAGAAAATTGTCCGCCTGTACTTTCATGCAGGGGAGTATCAATGAGTACTTCATGAACACCATAGCCTGTTATGGTTTCATAAAAGCCCCGTATTGTTTCTACCACTTTTTTCTCTTTTACGGCTGCATACTTATTAGGCACAACTCGTACGTTCCATTTTTCTTCATTGGGATTTACATCCACATCTCTATACGCTAGTACTTCAGGTGGGGTCTGATGTTCATTGCCAGGACAAAATGGACAATCCTTCTGTGTTCCATACGCTTGGTTTTTCTTGAAATCATGAGGTCTTTTACCTCTTTCTACGGCAATAATTGTCCATTCACCTGTTACTATATCTTTCCTGATTTCTGACATCTTTTCCCCTCCCATATAGCAAGTATATTGATCATTTCATAGAGAAATGACTGCAGCATTTATTCACTCATAACTGAAATATCCATGCGCAAGCCCATTGTATTTTGATACTCGAAAGGAATGCAAATAGTTTTCATCTTGCTATTTGTCATATTCAAATCCTTACCCACTAAAATCGTAGGCGGAGTTATATCAATAAGTATACCTTGATTTGAAAGATAGGTAGCTGCATGACCCATAATCATATTTCCCATTTCTGAGATAGCACTTTTCCCCATCTCTCCTAGCTCCATTACATCTAATCCCATCATCTTACCTGCAGTAAATTTTGCAAAATCTAAATCCATACTGACCACTACTTGGCCTCTTAAATCTCCTGTAAGCCCAATAATAATTAAAACATCACTACATTTTAATGCTCCTGTATCGGTTTTCAAAAATGGTTTCCCCATATCTAATTTGGTTTGGGTCATACCTTCATATATTCCACCAAAAGCTTTGATAAATGAATTCACATATTCTGCTTTCATGTATTTCCTCCCATATGCAAGTGTGTACTTAAAAGAAGAGTCATCGCCTCTTTCTTCTATACAGTTTCTATTGTACTATACTTTTTTATAAAGATGAATATGAAATGCCTGCTTTTTTAATTTTTTCATCTGTTTCCATGGTATATCTTTTACATATACACGAAAATCCAT
>CALKRZ010000013.1 GCA_937989765.1 uncultured Clostridia bacterium
ACAAGGGTATTAAAATTCCCAAAAATGCAGTTGTTGAGAAAACATTTTTAAAGATTCCTAAGGATGGAGTTCTATCTAGTAATGGTCAGAAAGTTCTACTCAAAAAACACGAAATAGCAGAAGAATTAATACCGATCAAAGTCTCCTTCGAAGATGATGTATATTCCTATATTCTACAAGACTTTACTTCTGTTATGCTCCACGATACAATCCTTATTAAAAAAGCAACAACTCAAACTGAGTATAAGATTTCTGAAGTACATACTTCTAAGGGAGTGTATGTTGTAAATGGAGACTTAGCTGAATTTAAAAGAGTTCGTATTCTAGGTAGTAATGTAGATTATGTAATTATTGATTCTGAATCAACCTATGGTGTTAGATTATATGATAGAATTATATCGGATGTGAAAAATATTCAAGAAAATCAATTTATAAAATAAAAGCCATTTTCTATTTATATAAGTGGCATAAAAGGAGAACGATCGCATGGATAACCTAAATGAAAACTTGCAGCATATTAATGCTACTATCCAAACCGCGGCACAAAAATCTGGACGTTCTATAGAGGATATTACCTTAATCACTGTTACCAAAACCATAGATATACCTACTATCCAAAATGCAGTTTCTCTAGGTACCATTCATCTTGGAGAAAATAAAGTGCAAGAGTTTTTGTCTAAATACGATTCCATACCCTCGGATGTGCACTGGCATCTTATTGGTCATTTGCAGACGAATAAAGTGAAATATATTATTCCTAAAGTCAAACTTATTCACTCTGTAGACACTGAAAAACTTGCTTTGGAAATCAACCGTAAATCCAAAGAGTGCAATTCTCCTACAGATATTCTGATTCAAGTAAATATTGCAGAGGAGGATACAAAGTATGGCATTTCTCCTGAAAAAGTAGTACCACTCCTCTCAGCCATAGGTAGTCTTCCCTATATTCATGTAAAAGGACTTATGACAATCGCCCCATATATGGAGAATCCTGAAGACAATAGGATCTATTTTAAACAAATGTATGATTTATTTATTGACATAAGCAATAAAAACATGAATAATATACATATGGAATTTCTTTCTATGGGTATGACCAATGATTATGCTATTGCGATAGAAGAAGGATCAAATATGGTGCGAATTGGGACTGGCATTTTTGGTTCGCGGATTTATTAATATGTTTAAGGGGGCAGTAACATGGCAAAGCTTTTTGATAAGATGATGAATGTAATGGGTTTTGGAGATATGCCTGATGAAGAGGATGAAGATGATGTGATTACAACACCTCCAGAATTAGACGAATTTCCTTCACTCCGTTCCTCCAAAAAAATTAACTCTAAAATTGTAAACATCCATACAAATATTCAAATGAAAGTAGTTTTGACCAATCCTGAAACCTATGAAGATGCACAAGAAATATGCGATCATATAAAATCTAAAAAACCTGTAGTGGTTAATTTAGAAGCCATGGATCATGTAACATCTCAAAGAGTGATGGACTTTTTAAGTGGTGCTTGCTATTCCTTAGATGGTACAATTCAACGAGTTGCCAATAATATTTTTATTATTGCTCCTGAAAATGTGGATATTTCAGGAAATTTCAAAGAAGAACTAAAAACAAGAGGGATTATTCTCCCTTGGGTCAATGGAGCAAAGTAATGGAGGTATATAATGCTAACTACTATGCAAGGAACCTTATTAACGGCTATTAATTATTTTTTTGAACTTTTGTACATATTAATTTTTATACGAATTCTCTTATCTTGGATTCGTATAAATCCCCAAAATTTCTTCATACAGCTGATCTATCAATTAACAGAGCCTATTTTAGGACCTGCCCGTGCTCTTCTACAAAAATCAGCTTTGGGTGGTAAGGGGATGATGTTAGACTTTTCACCCATTATTGCAATTCTTTTACTCCAAATCATTAAAATGATTTTAGTTTCAATAATTCAACTTTTATAGTGATATAATATGGAGGATCCTTTGTTAGACAAATTACTCTTACTAAAACAGTTTTCTCAGCCTGAGGACAAGCTTTTGGCAGCAAAAGTCTTAGATCAGGCTGATTTATGTATTAAAAAACACTGTTACTCCTTTACAAATTTTATAGATGACCATAGATCTCAAAAATATATGACCATGATTTCTAAAATTTCTGGGTTATCTACAATGTGTTTCGGTGGGCACGAAAAGGCAGAAAGAAAAATAATCGGCTTTTGTCCAGATTATCAAACTCTTCTACCTGCGCAATTTCCTATACTTCCTCTACAAATTACCCCTGCTTTATTTTCAGGCAAGCTCACGCATAGAGATTATCTTGGCTCCATTTTAGGATTAGGTATTGATCGTAATAAAGTAGGAGACATTTTCCTTTATGACGACTCAGCTATTGCCTTAGTCCATGCCGATATTATGTCTTATATAGTGCTGAATCTTAGCAAAGTAGCTCATTCTAGAGTAGAATTGATGGAAATATCCTTATCTGAAGTCAGTTCTCCTAAAGTCAATATGAAAGAAACCAATACCACTGTCCTATCCCTTAGAGCCGATGCTGTGGTAAGTGCCGGCTTTCATATTGCACGAGGCCAAGCAGCCGATTTGATCCACAGTGGCAAAGTATTTATTAATGGTTCCCTTGTTCTGAGCATCTCCACACTCTTGAAAGAAGGAGATTTATTAACAGTTCGAGGAATAGGAAGAATCCAATTGCACAAAATTATAGGTAAAACTAAAAAGGATCGTTTTAGTATTATCATTCATCGTTACTTATAGGAGGACATATATGTTAACCCCATTAGATATTGAAGCTAAGGAATTTAAAAAATCACTCTTTGGCTACTCTGTAGAAGAAGTAAATCGATTTTTAGATGAAGTAATTGATGATTATGAAAAACTTTACAAAGAAAATATCGAACTAAAAGATAAGCTCGTCATGTTAAACGAAGGAATTCAATACTATAAAACCATGGAAAACACTCTTCAAAACACGCTTATATTAGCTGAAAAAACAGCTGAAGAAACAAAATCCAGTGCTTATCATAAAGGTGAACAGATCAAGCGCGAATCCGAAATGAAAGCAAATCAAATCATACAAGATGCACAAAATGATGTGTATAAAATCAATCAAAAATTAGCTCACTTAAAAGGCCAATATGAATCTGCCAAAATCCAAGTAAAGCAGCTTTTACTAACAGAATTGGAACTTTTAGAGAAAAATTCTATTTACCCATTGGCTCAGACGAATGAGTACTGTGCTATTACAAATGAAGATATACCCTGTCAAGACCAATGAGTTTTTTTTGATTGTTTTTTATACACACACTAGGAGCTGATACAATGAAAACAATTCAAGTCCATACTAAAACATCTTCTTACCCTATTTATTTGACTAATGGGTTTGATGCGCTTGTATCTTCATTACAGCAAGCTCAGCTTTTCAATCGAAAAGTATGTATCATATCCGATGATCATGTGTATCATCATTATGGTGAAGAACTTTGTACACTCTTATCTAAGGCGTATCAAGAAGTCAGTACTTTTACCTTTATTCCTGGAGAAGCCAGTAAAAATCTACAGACTATTTATAGTATGTACGAAACTTTTATTTCTCATCACTTAGATCGCAGCTCCTTAATCATTGCCCTAGGTGGTGGAGTAGTGGGGGACATGGCTGGTTTTGCTGCTTCAACCTATATGCGTGGCATCCCCTTCGTACAAATTCCTACATCCTTATTGGCACAAGTAGATAGTAGTGTTGGTGGGAAAGTCGGAGTAGATTTTATGGGTCATAAAAACATTATAGGATCTTTCTACCAACCAGAATTCGTTTTTATTAATGTGGAAACGCTTCGAACCTTACCTCAAAGAGAATTTAGTGCAGGGATGGCTGAAGTGATTAAACATGGAGCTATTTTAGATGCTGGGTATCTTGAATATGTTAAAAATCATGCGGCTCCACTTTTATCTTTAGACCAAGAACTTTTACAAACTATCATCGCTACGTCTTGCACTTTAAAAGCTTCTATTGTTTCTCAAGATGAAAAAGAAAGCGGTTTGCGAGAAATATTAAATTTTGGTCATACCATTGGACATGCTATAGAAACTTTATTAGATTTTCACCTTGTTCACGGTGAATGCGTAGGGATTGGTATGATCTGTGAGTCTTTTATAAGCTTTAAAAAGGGACTGATTTCTGAAGATGAATTTATTGATCTTCAAAATATCATCAAATCATATGCCTTACCCGCTAGTCTTACTGAATTATCAGGAGATGACATTTATAGTCAACTATTTTTAGATAAAAAAACAAGGAATCATCAAATACAATTTGTACTTCTTCAAAAAATCGGAAAAGCAGTAAGAAGCGCTGATATTTCAAAGCATGAAATTCTCGCTGCCATTGACTATATTCGGATCTCAGAAAAAGTATGTGGTGGTAAGGCAAATATATAAATCTGGAAACAACTGCAACAGAGGAGCGCGTCCCAGATTTCAACTAAACTTACCATTTGCACAAGCACGATTTTGCAGTTGTTGGAAGATTTATATATTTGCCTTACCACATACTTTTTCTGAGATCCCTATATTCATCAAAGAGTGCTCTAAGCTTTGCTTTGGCACTTTTTTTGTATGTACTTACCATTATCATTTATTTGTTTTTGTGAACACTATATATATAGTAAAATTATTGACTTCATTAGATATTACGGAGGAATGTATATGCTTACACAAGAACAAAAACAAAACTTATTACAGAGTCTTCAACAAGAAAAAAAAGACTTAGAGATAGAGCTTGATAGAATTCGCCTCAGCAACCCAGAAGGATCTTTATTGGAATGGACAGGAGAATTATCTGCCTATGATAATCATCCAGCAGATTTAGGCTCTGAAACTTATGAAATGGAAAAACAATTGGCTCTTACAGAGCATGAAAAATATCTCTTGCAGCAAGTAGAGGAAGCTTTACAATTGATTAATACAGATGGATACGGAACATGTGAGTACTGTGGAACTGAAATTCCATATGAACGATTAGAAGCAGTGCCTTATGCAAGAATATGTATGAAATGTGCTCATGACAAAAAACTTCCTCTTCAAGCCGTGCTGGAAGAGCGTCCTGGTGAAGAAGATATCCTGCGCAATGGTTTTGGAAGAAGATTTATAAGTCAGGATCTAGATGAAGGAGACGATGGATTAGGTATTTTTAGACAACTTCAATCCTATGGTTCTGCAGATAATATGCAGGATATGCTTAACGTGAGAGATTATAAAGAAATGAACGAATTATATGCTAAAATGGATCATGTAGATCCACTAGATAATATTTCTAATGAAGAGTATATGAATCAGCTGCCAGATTAGTAGTTTACAAAAAGAAAAAAAAAATGATATAATGCAAATGCTTCATAATGCAAATATTTCATTGAGGGAGAGAGATTATGTTATTACAAGCACTATTGTTTATTATCCTATTAGTGGGAATAGATCAAGGAACAAAGTTTTGGGCTTTACATTCTTTAAGATCTTTAGATACGATTCCATTACTATCTGGGATTTTCCACTTCACATTTGTGGAAAATAGAGGCGCTGCCTTTGGAATTCTTAAAAATCAGACTTTATTTTTTATCATTATAACCTTATGTATTTTGGGTGGTATTGCTTATTATTACATCAAGTTTCCTAAAGAGCAACCCTATCCTTTGGTTCGCTTTTCATTACTACTCATATCAGCAGGTGCCATTGGAAATTTAATAGATCGAATTCGACAAAGTTATGTGATTGATTTTTTTGATTTTCGTTTAATTAACTTTCCTGTATTTAATATGGCTGATATTTATGTAGTGATAGGCACGATACTCCTATCTTATATTCTTATATTTATTATTAAAGAACCTACAGAGAAAGGAAACGCTTAGGATATGGATTCCTATACATTTATTGCAGAAGAACAAGATATGGATAAACGGATAGACACTTTTTTATCCTCTGAGCTTGAAGAACATTCTCGTTCTTTTATACAAAAGCTCATAATGGAACAAAATGTTCATGTAAACCATAAATCTATTAAATCTAATTATAAGTTAAAAGTTCATGATATAATTGATTGTGTGCTTCCAGATCCTCAACCCTTAGAAATCCTAGGTGAACCTATTTCTTTGGACATATTGTATGAGGATATGGATATCATAGTCATTAATAAGCCCCAAAACTTTGTAGTACATCCTGCGCCTGGTCACTATTCTGGAACACTGGTTAATGCATTATTATATCACTGTGCTCATGAATTATCAGGAATAAATGGGGTATTGCGTCCTGGAATTGTTCATCGTATCGATAAAGACACTTCTGGAGTTTTAATGGTGGCAAAAAACAACGTTGCCCATCAAGCACTAGCAAGTCAATTAAAAGACCATTCTATCACTCGTAAATACAATGCAGTGGTTTTTCATCCTATAAAGGAAGATCAAGGAACTGTAAATGCGCCCATTGCTCGTCATCCTATTGATCGTAAGAAGATGACTGTTACAACCAAAAATAGCAAAAATGCTATTACTCATTATACTGTGTTAGAACGGTTTCATCGCTTTACGCATATTGAAGCACAATTGGAAACTGGGAGAACCCATCAAATCCGAGTTCATATGACGCATATAGGCCATCCTCTTTTAGGAGATCCTGTGTATGGACCAAAATCTCAACCTTTTTCTCTACAGGGGCAGGCATTACACGCTCGCATATTAGGCTTTATTCACCCTAGAACCAATGAATATATGGAATTTGAAGCACCATTTCCTACATATTTCACCTCTCTCCTAGAAAAACTGCGAAAAATGTAAAAGTTGAGTAGACAGATATTAATAAATATGATATATTTTTTAGGAACAAATCTACAGTTCCTTTAAAATAGTCCTGAGAGGCTAGTAAGGAGATGATACCCTAAAATAGGTATATTTACATACTCTTGTATGTAATAACATCGGACTCCTTACATTTTCTGTAGGGAGTTTTTTATTTGTCTAACTGAGGAGGTGATACAATTGCAAAAAGGTAAGGAGATTTTAGATGAAAAAGCAATTCAAAGAGCATTAACACGAATTGCCCATGAAATCATAGAAAGAAATAAAGGTGTTGATCATGTTGTATTATTTGGTATAAAAAGAAGAGGTGTTCCATTGGCTCAGCGGATCGCTGAAAAAATCTTTGAAGTCGAAGGGGTACAAGTACCCGTTGGCACTTTAGATATTACCCTGTATCGTGATGATCTTCAGCCGCAGTCAGAACAACCTATGGTTAGAAAGTCTCAATTATCATTAGAAGTGAGAGATAAGACGGTTATTATTGTGGATGATGTAATTTATACAGGTCGAACTTCCCGAGCTGCTATCGATGCGGTGATTGATATGGGCAGGCCAAAATACATCCAATTGGCTGTATTAGTCGATAGAGGTCATAGAGAATTACCGATCAGGCCCGATTTTGTAGGGAAAAATGTACCTACCTCTATTGATGAAGTAGTAAAGGTTCTAGCAGAAGAAATTGATCAATCCAATAGCGTAATAATACTAAAAAAATAACTAACAAAAGGGGATTTTCTTATGGATTACACGAAAACAAGTGGCAAATATATTTTAGGCCTTCAACATGTTCTGGCTATGTTTGGAGCTACAGTACTGGTTCCTTTTTTAACAGGTCTTCATCCTGCATTGGCACTACTGAGTGCTGGAATCGGAACTTTGCTCTTTCACTGGTGTACAAAGGGCATGGTACCTGTATTTTTAGGTTCTAGTTTTGCCTTTATTGGAGCGATTTCCATTACTCTGCAGCAATATGGGCTTCCAACTGTTAAAGGAGGAATCATTGCAGCTGGTATTATTTATGTACTCATGGCTGGTATTATTAAAGTATTTGGTGTTGAAAATATACGATCTTTTTTTCCACCTATTGTGACTGGACCAATTATTATGGTCATCGGACTCAGATTAAGCCCTGTAGCTCTAAGTATGATAGGATTACAGATTGACCCTCTTACTAAACTGGGGAGCTTTGATGGTAAATCTATCGTGGTAGCTTCTATTGTAATTTTGACGATGATTATTACCTCTATCTTTGCAAAAGGATTTTTCAAACTAGTTCCTATATTACTTGCTGTGATTACAGGTTATCTAGTTTCGATTCCGCTAGGACTCGTGAATACCAAACCTATTGCGGATGCTGTTTGGATCGGACTAGCACAAGATGCTCAAGCTCAGTTGTTTTCGCTTCCTGTATTTAATCTATCAGGGATTTTAGCTATAGCACCTATTGCCTTAGTAGTATTTATTGAACATATCGGAGATATTACAACCAATGGTGCAGTGGTTGGAAAAGATTTCTTTAAAGAACCTGGGATCCACCGTTCCATGTTAGGCGATGGGATCGCAACTATAGTAGCGGGCTTTTTAGGAGGACCTGCCAATACTACCTATAGTGAAAATACTGGTGTATTGGCTGTTACCAAAGTATATAATCCTGCTATATTAAGAATTGCTGCCGTATTTGCTATTGGCCTTAGTTTAATCGGGAAATTGGGTGGAGTAATTCAATCTATTCCAGTGCCTGTAATGGGTGGGATTAGTGTGATCTTATTTGGTATGATCGCTAGTGTGGGTGTTCGTACACTTGTGGAAGCTCAAATGGATTTTGCCCATAGTCGCAACTTAATCATTGCTGCGCTTATTCTTGTTTTTGGTATTGCAGTGAATGAAATCTATATCGCTGGTACTGTAAGCATATCTGGACTAGCGATTGCAGCATTAATCGGTGTAGTACTAAATAAAATCTTACCTTCTAATATATAATCATAAACTTTATAACTTTTCGTCTAAGCCTTTAAATTTTTACAATTTGTGATATAATACTAATATAG
>CALKRZ010000014.1 GCA_937989765.1 uncultured Clostridia bacterium
CAAAACATTTACAGAAAATTCGTGAAGCGCTAGATACCCCATATTTCGAAAATTTGATTAAAGATTTTCTGCTTTATAATTCTCATAGATCTCTCTTGGTGGTAAAGCCAAAGAGAGGACTTTCAGCAGAGAAAGAAAAACAGGTAAAGAAAAAACTGGAAGACTATAAACAAACGCTTTCTCATTATCAAGTCCATCAATTGGTAGCAAGTACAAAGTCAATCAAAGAAATGCAAAATATTCCTGATCCCCCCGAAGCCCTAGCGTCCATCCCGACGCTTTCACTTTCTGATATTGAAAAAAAGGCAGAAAGCATTCCTAGAATGGACTTGAAAGAAGAGGGGATACAGGTTTTATTTCATCCACTCAAAACCAATCAGATTTTGTACCTCGATCTTTTGTTTGATGCAAGCGTCATACCTCAAGCGTTGATTCCGTATGCAGGTCTTCTTACCTATATTTTAGGAAAGGTCGGTACAGAACAGTATTCCTATGAAGCACTGTCAAATGAGATCAATATATATACAGGAGGCATCACCTGCAAAATGGAAACCTATACCCAAAAGGAAAATAGTGAGGTATTTTTCCCTAAATGGAGTATTAGGTCTAAAGTGTTAGCCCATCAGATGCCAAAGTTATTTGATCTTCTTGTACAAATCATCAAACATAGTTATTTTCATGATAAGACAAGGAGTAGAGAGATCATTGCAGAAGTAAAATCTCGGCTAGAGCGAGCTATATTTGAACAGGGAAATGCCGTAGCAGCAGGGCGGGTATGTTCGTACTTCTCTACAGTGGGTAAATATAGAGAACAATTTTCAGGGATAGACTTCTATCACTTTATTGCGGAATTGGATGCCGATTTTACCCAAAGAGCAGATGAGATCAGTCAAAAACTTCAAAAGGTAGCGAGTCTTTTGTTCCAAAAAAGAGGATTACTGGTCAATGTAACCACAGAGGAAGCACAGTACGAAGCGTGTAAGACACAGTTATTAAAGTTTCAGAAGGTACTGCCAGATCAGACAGGAGCAGGAACTACGTACACCTTTGATATGGATACGCGTAATGAAGGATTTATGACATCAGCCAAAGTACAGTATGTAGCCAAAGGGGCAAATTTTAGAAAGCTTGGGCATGCGTACAGTGGTAAAATGAGTACGCTGCTCCGAATTTTGTCCTTGGATTATTTGTGGAATCAAGTGCGGGTACAGGGTGGGGCCTATGGGTGTTCCGTAAGCTTTCAACGTAATGGAAATATGATCTTTTCATCCTATCGAGATCCTAATCTAGTGGAGACTTTGGAAGTATATGACCAAGCTAGCACGTATGTTAAGAATTTTACAGCGGATGAGCGAGAAATGACAAAATACATCATTGGTGCTATCAATCGCCTAGATGCGCCTATGACCCCATCTCAAAAAGGGGAAGTGTCTACTTCTTATGTGATCAGCGGGATTACCCAAGAAGACCTGCAAAAAGAACGAGATGAAGTGCTAGAAACAAAGCAAGAGGATATCCGAGCGATTGCTACGATGATAGAAGAAGGGATGAAAGAAGAGTATATTTGTGTAGTAGGAAATGAAGATAAAATCAAACAAAATAAAGAAGTATTTGATCAATTAATTCATATATTCAAATGAGGCATATATGTTTATATCGATTAAATCCGAACATTTTACAAGAATTCTATATAAACATTCGTAAGTTTGTTGACATTATAAATAGGCTATGGTACAACTAAGGTATAAAATAATTTAGCAGCGCTCATATATGCTCGATAATATGGTTCGAGTGTCTCTACTGGGAAGCCGTAAAATTCCCGACTATGAGTGAGGTGTGCCTTAGCAAAAACTATGATTGGGTCTTTGGAAAAGTGTATACTTTTGCAATGGCCTAATCCTGTACGGCTAAAAGGCAGATTTCACTTATATGAAATCTGTCTTTTTTTATTTAGAAAAATTGATCTCTGAAAAAGTATGTAAAGGCAATATCTAAGCATATATGATGTAGAGTAAAGGGCAAGCGCAAATGTATAGGAGGAATAGATCTATGGGAAAAAAAGGGCTTTTATATGAAGGCAAGGCAAAGAAGGTATATGAAACAGAAGACCAAGATCAATTGATCGTATCCTATAAAGATGATGCTACGGCATTCAATGGACTCAAAAAGGGAGCTATCGAAGGAAAAGGTAAAATCAATAATAGAATCTCAAATCATCTGATGAAAAAATTAGAAGACAAAGGAATTAAAACGCATCTCATAGAAGAAATAAATGATACAGATACGATCGTTCGACGAGTTTGTATTGTTCCATTGGAAGTGATTGTACGGAATATTGCTGCTGGCAGTTTATCGAAGCGTTTGGGACTTTCAGAAGGTACAAAGCTTAAGAAGACGGTACTGGAATATTGTTATAAAAATGATGAACTGGGAGATCCGCTAGTGAATGAGTATCATATCGATACCTTGGAACTGGCTACAGCCAAAGAGCTTGGGCAGATTTCTTCTATGGCACTACAGATCAATCAAATCCTTACTGCTTTTTTGCAGGAGGTGCATATAGAACTGATTGATTTCAAAGTAGAATTTGGTCGTACAGCAGCAGGCGATATTATTCTAGCCGATGAAATATCTCCAGATACTTGCCGTTTTTGGGACAGTCGTACGGGGGAAAAATTAGACAAAGATCGTTTCCGTAGAGATCTAGGTGGGGTAGAGGATGCGTATGAAGAAGTGTTAAGGAGACTAATGGGTGAATGAGAGGAGCTTTGACATGGACTGTATGAGAATGGATAAGCTGCAGGAAGAGTGCGGTGTATTTGGTGTGTATGATCAAAATGGATATGATGTCGCAGAGTTAACGTACTTCGGCATATATGCCTTACAACATAGGGGACAGGAAAGTGCGGGGATCGCGGTCAATGATAATGGGAAGATCTTCTATCATAAAGAAATGGGTCTGGTATCAGAGGTCTTTAATGATGTCGTGTTACAGCATCTAAAGGGAAAGGCCGCCATTGGTCATGTACGGTATTCTACTGCAGGAGACAGCCTGCGAGAAAATGCCCAACCGTTGGTACTCAAATACTCTAAAGGTCATATGGCCTTAGCACACAATGGAAACTTGGTGAATGCGTCTTGCATTCGAGAACAATTTGAAGGACAAGGATTCATTTTTCAGACAACGATAGATTCTGAAGTCATAGCCGCGATGCTTTCTCGAGAACGGATCAAACATAATAGTATTGAGGATGCATTAGTAGAAGTGATGAAAGTAGTACAGGGGGCCTATTCATTACTTGTCATGACGCCGCATAAGCTGATTGGGGCAAGAGATCCATTAGGCATGCGCCCTTTATGCATTGGCAAAAAGGAGGATACGTATATACTATCCTCTGAAACAGCAGCGCTCGATACAGTAGGGGCTGACTTTATTCGAGACGTGCTTCCAGGAGAAATTGTGATTATCGATCAAGAAGGTTTGCGTTCTATACAAACAGTGACTCAAGCCAAATCTGCCATGTGTATTTTTGAGTTTATTTACTTTGCCAGACCCGATAGCGTCATGGAAGGAGTCAGTGTACATCAAGCACGATATGAAGCAGGTCGCATCTTGGCAATAGAACAGCCAATAGAAGCAGATCTAGTGATCGGCGTCCCGGATTCTGGTATTGCAGCAGCCTTGGGTTATGCGGCTCAGTCTGGGATACCTTATGGAGAAGGACTCATGAAAAATCGATATATAGGACGTACGTTTATACAGCCGAGCCAAGGAATCAGAGAACAGGGTGTAAGGCTAAAGCTCAATGCAGTAAAAAGTCAGATTGCGGGTAAGCGAGTGGTGATGATTGATGATTCGATCGTGAGGGGTACTACGAGCAAGAAGATTGTAGCGATGTTAAAAAATGCAGGGGCAAAAGAAGTCCATATGCGCATTAGCTCTCCCCCAGTAAAATTTTCTTGTTATTTTGGCATTGATACGCCCCATAGACAGCATCTGATTGCCAATACGCATACCATAGAACAAATGGCGGAAGCCATCGGTGTAGAAAGTTTAGGATTTTTGAGTAGAGAAGGACTTTTGGAGACGCCAGTGGGTGCTACGTGCAATTTTTGTACCGCATGTTTTGACGGAAAGTATCCTATAGAAATAGAAAAGGAGGGGTCACAGTGGGACTTGACTACAAAAAAGCAGGAGTAGATGTAGAAGCGGGTTATAAAGCAGTCTCCCTTATGAGAGAACATGTACAGAGTACATTTAGAAAAGAAGTACTGACGGATATTGGTGGATTTGGAGGATTATTTTCGCTTGCAGGGCATTCCATGGAAGAACCTGTATTGGTTTCTGGAACGGATGGAGTGGGAACCAAACTCAAACTTGCCTTTATACTGGATCATCATGATACGATCGGGATTGACTGCGTAGCGATGTGTGTAAACGACATCATCTGTTGTGGCGCAGAACCCTTATTCTTTTTGGACTATATTGCTTGTGGCAAAAATGTGCCAGAAAAGATTGCGAATCTGGTGAAGGGGATCGCAGAAGGATGTAGGCAATCAGGAGCCGCTTTGATCGGAGGAGAAACGGCAGAGATGCCTGGATTTTATCCACAGGAGGAGTATGATATGGCAGGTTTTGCCGTAGGGATTGTGGATCGTCAGCAGATTATTGATGGTAGCACGATACAATCAGGCGATATACTCATTGGACTTCCTTCTTCGGGCATTCACAGCAATGGATACTCTTTGGTGCGCAGTATATTTTCTCCTACAGCAGAAAAACTGCAACAATATATTGAAGACCTAGGATGCACATTAGGAGAGGAACTTTTAAAGCCTACGCGGATTTATGTTAAACAGATCTTAGCGCTAAAAAAGGCAATAGCACTTAAAGGGATCAGTCATATCACCGGAGGCGGATTTATCGAAAATATTCCCAGAATGCTGCCAAAGGGCTTAGGCATTCAGATCAAAGAAGGAACATGGCCCATACCATCTGTTTTTACGCTCATGCAAAAGCTGGGGGATCTTGATCGGATGCATATGTATAATACCTTTAATATGGGAATCGGTATGGTACTGGCAGCCGCACCAGAGGATGTACATAAAATCATGCAGATCCTACAGGATATCAATGAAAAAGCATATGTCATTGGAACAGTGACAGATGCGGTAGATGGAGTGGAAGTATGTCTAGAGAAAAAATCCTAAGAATCGGGGCTTTGGTCTCAGGCGGTGGGACGAATCTCCAAAAGATCATAGATGCCATAGATGAGGGTCAGATTTCGCATGCTGAAGTGGTGACTGTAGTGAGTAATAAGCCAGAGGCGTATGCGCTAGAGAGAGCGGAACTTCGAGGGATAGAAGCAATATGCCTACAACCGAAGCTATTTGAGGAGCGCAGTGCGTATGATGAAGCATTAGTGAAGCATTTTAAGGAGCGGCAGGTAGATCTCATCGTCATGGCAGGATTTTTGGTGGTGGTGGGTCAGGGCTTGGTCGAAGCATTTCCAAACCAGATTATGAATATTCATCCTTCTCTTATTCCAGCGTTTTGTGGAGATGGATATTATGGAATTAGAGTACATCAAGCCGTACTGCAGCACGGAGTAAAAGTAACGGGGGCTACCGTACATTTTGTCGATGTGGGAACGGATACAGGACCTATTATTCTTCAAAAAGCAGTAGAGGTACGGGATGATGATACTGCAGAAGTCTTGCAACAAAGGGTGATGGAAGAAGCAGAATGGGAGATCTATCCTCGCGCCATTGGATTATTTGCTCAAGGAAAGCTTCGTGTAGAAGGAAGAAATGTGAGGAGGATATAGAATGAGAGTGCTCGTAATCGGAGGGGGCGGAAGAGAACATGCCCTCGTATGGAAACTATCTCAAAGTCCTAAGATCACAGCGCTGTACTGTGCACCAGGCAATGCAGGGATCGGACAAACTTGTTCCTGTGTAGATATTGCAGCCACCGATCTACAGGGTCTTTTGCGGTTTGTAGAGGAAGAAAAGATTGATTTTACAGTAGTGGGGATGGATGACCCTCTTATGCTTGGGATTGTAGATTTGTTTAGGGAAAAAGGACATCGTATTTTTGGACCTACGAAGAAAGCAGCGCTTATTGAAGGAAGTAAAGCTTTTTCTAAGGACTTGATGAAAAAATATAAAATCCCGACAGCAGGGTATGAAGTATTTGAGGATTCGCAGCGTGCACTTGATTATGTGGGGGCACACTCATTTCCTTTGGTCGTCAAAGCAGATGGACTCGCATTAGGTAAGGGTGTGCTGATCTGTGAAAATCTTTCAGAGGCAGAACAGGCAGTACGGGAAATCATGGAACAAAACAAATTTGGTGAGGCAGGAAACAGGGTCGTGATTGAGGAGTTTTTAACAGGACAGGAAGTATCTGTACTGGCTTTTTGTGATGGTGTGACTGTAGTGCCTATGGTGAGCGCACAGGATCACAAAAGAGCATTGGATGGAGATCAAGGGCTTAATACAGGTGGCATGGGTACATTTTCCCCTAGCCGCATCTATACCAAAGAGATGGAAGCTGTGTGTATGGATAAAATCTTTCAACCCACAATGGATGCACTACGGGAAGAAGGACGACCCTTTCAAGGCATCCTATATTTTGGATTGATGGTTACAGCAGAAGAAATCAAAGTGCTAGAGTATAATGCCCGTTTTGGAGATCCAGAAACGCAAGTAGTTCTTCCTAGACTTCAAGGCGATTTGCTTGAGATCATGGAAGCTTGTGTGGATGGAAGGCTACATGAATGTCCTATGCAATGGACAGAGGATGCGGCTGTTTGTGTGATTTTAGCATCAGGGGGATATCCAGAAAGTTATCAAAAAGGATATCCGATCATAGGATTAGAACAACTTCGTAACAAGGAAAATATCTTTGTCTTCCATGCAGGAACAGCTCAAAAAGATGGAGTACTAGTAACAAATGGTGGACGAGTGCTAGGAATTACAGCGGTGGGAAAAGATCTAGAGCAAGCAATTCATGCAGCCTATGCAGGGGTTGAAGCAGTAAGTTTTGAACAAGTTCACTACCGGAAAGATATAGGAATTAAATAAAATAAGAGGAATATAGCGGATTCACTTGTCTTATGTATTTTTTTTGAAAAAATGGTTGATTCGATCAGTGGAATGGTTTATAATGTAAAACGAATGATTTACTGCGTAAACCTTTAAAAAATCCTAGAAAGAGGAAAACCATGGATCAGCGAGACACTCTACAGGAGCTACTTACAGAAATTGAAAATACACGGGAACAGTTACATACTCGAATCGCAGAAGATTCGTATGATATGATTGCCAAAGATACAATTTTGCTTAGTCAAAGGTTAGATACCTTGTTGTTGGAATACATACAAAGAACTAAAAGTATTACTACATATCTATAACGCTAAAAAAG